>JAYEHT010000040.1:0-4565 GCA_034659655.1 Candidatus Aerophobota bacterium
GAGATAGCAGTCTCGGTTGATAGGTATCCTGGGGCGGCATATTTCAGGCAAGCTGCAAACGGTGTTCCCGTTAGAATGGCTCTTTTGGCACTTACTACAGGAAGTGTTCTTTAAAATATGGAGAAAGGAGGAGTATATAGAAGATGAGCAAATTAGCTGTAGTTGCTATAGGTGGTAATTCCTTAATTAAGGATAAAACAAGGATTGCAATGCCTGAGCAGTTAGAATGTGTTAAGGAAACCTGCCAGTATATAGCAGACGTAATTGAAAAAGGCTGGAATGTGGTAATAACTCATGGTAATGGTCCACAGGTTGGTTTTCTGCTGCGAAGAATCGAGTTGGCTGTTAAAGAGCTTCCCTTAGTTCCTTTAGACTTTATCGGTGCCGATACACAGGGAGCCATCGGATATATGATTCAGCAGTCCCTGCATAATGAATTTAAAAAGAGGAAAGTTAATCGTGAAGCTGTAACGGTTGTTACCCAGGTGAAGGTAAGTAAAGATGATCCCGCATTTAAAAAGCCGACCAAGCCTATTGGTGAATTTATGGAAAAAGATGAAGCGCTAAAACATAGGAAAGATGGCTGGAATGTAGTTGAAGACGCTGGTAGGGGCTGGAGGCGTGTTGTTCCATCTCCGGAGCCTGAGGAGATTATAGAAAGAGATGCCATAGCCAATTTAGTTGAAAAAGGGTCTATAGTCATCTGTGTTGGAGGAGGAGGCATCCCTGTGGTTGAAGATGAGGAAGGTTTAAGAGGTGTTGCTGCAGTTATAGACAAGGATTATGCTTCTTCTCTGGTGGCAAGTAGTTTAGGTGCTGATTTACTGCTTATTTCAACTGCTGTTGAAAAAGTGGCTTTGAATTTTGGCACTGAAAATCAGATTGATTTAGATAAAATGAGTTTAACTGAGGCAAAAAAATATTTAAAGGAAGGCCATTTTGCTTCGGGTAGTATGGGGCCAAAAATTACTGCCAGTATAAGCTTTTTAGAAAAAGGAGGGAAAGAAGCTTTGATTACTCGTCCGGAGAAAATAGTAGAGGCTCTGGAAGGCAGGACAGGGACAAGGATAGTAGCTGAATAACTATACCTAGAAAAAGGGGGTATTTTAATTGGAAAATAAGCAATTTGAAGTTATTGGCAAACGGTTTGACATAAAAAATGTTGGTAAGGTAACGGGTAAAGAAATCTATACCTCTGATGTAAACATTCCCGGTATGATGCATGCTCTTGTTTTACGCAGTCCTCACCCCCATGCTAAAATTAAGAGTATTGATTTAACAGAAGCTGAAAAAGCCGGTGCTGTTTGTATCTCTTACAAGGATATCCCGGATTTTATATATAATGAGCGAATAGTTAGCATACCAGAAAAAACATACAAAGACAGAACGGTCCTGCCAAAAGATAAAGCTCGTCATACCGGGGAAGCTGTTGCTGCTGTTGCTGCTGACACAGAAGAAGAGGCCTTTAATCTCCTGGGGAAAATAAAGGTGGAGTATAAAAACCTGCCAGCAGTATTTAAGCTTGAGGAAGCGATGAAGCCTGATACAATTCAGCTATATGAGGAGGTGGAGCTTGGCGATGAAAAAGTAGAGATAAAAAATAATATTGCCTGCGAAAGAAATATTTCTGTTGGTGATATAGATAAAGGTTTTGAAGAGGCAGATGTAACTATCGAGGAAACATTTAATGTTCAAAGAACTTATCATATGCAATTGGAAACAAAATCTGCAGTGTGTGTGCCTGAGGCCGATGGAGGCATAACAGTCTGGACGACTACTCAGTCAATTCATAATGTTCGCATACTTTTAGGTGAGATTTTTGATATTCCGCTTCATAAGATAAATGTTAAAAGAATAACTATGGGAGGTTCTTTTGGTTCAAGTATTCAGATGAATTCAATTACGGCTATCTGTGTTGCCCTGGCCTTAAAGGCAAAAAGGCCTGTAAAACTGGTAATGCTCAGGGAGGAAGATATTTATGACCATGTGAGCTACCCTTTAAGAACTAAGCTGAAAATTGGCGCTAAAAAAGATGGAACATTAACTACCGGGCACTGTAAAGTATGGGTAGAGATTGGTGCCCATAATATTCAGGCTTATCCGTATCTTGGATGTGTAGCAGGATGGTTTGCATCCCTTTACAAATGGGTCAATATAAAATATGAAGGAGAAGCTATCTATACAAATAAGACACCTACTTGCGCCAGACGAGGATACGGCAACCCACAAATAAATTTTGCGGTAGAGAGTGCAATGGATATTTTAGCAGAAAAATTGGGAATAGACCCGGTTGAGCTTCGCCTTAAAAATTATGTAGGAAAAGGCGATGAGTTCTGGGGTCAGGGCCCAACTATAAAGTCTATTATCAGAAGTTGTGGAGTAGAAGAGATGCTTGTTGAGGGTTCCAGGCTTATTGGATGGGATAAAAGAACTCTGCCTTCTGAAAAAACCGGAGATATCAGGCGAGGTATAGGGGTAGCCAGAGGATTTCATACTTCTGGTACAGGGGGACCCAATCCTGGTGAGGTTATAGATTACTCAAGTGCTACAGTTAAAATTAACGAAGATGGTTCAGTGGATGTGGTAACTGCACTTATGGACTGCGGTGGGGGTACATGGGATGTAGGAGCAAAAGTTGCCGCCGAGGTTTTGAAAGTCCCTTTTAACAAAGTAGGTATTTATTCTGGGGTGGATACCCGCACAACCTCTTATGATGTTTGCACCCATGCGACCAGAGGGGTATATTGTGGATGTGCTGCCATAAAGCTTGCAGCTGAAAAGGTTAAGGAGATACTCTTAAATTATGCGGCAACACTTTTTAAAGACCTGCCGGAAAACCTGGAATTGGTTTGTAATAAGGAACTTGGTCAGGGAATAATTTACCCAAAGGAACAGCCTGAAAACTATAAGACGATAGGTGAGATAGCAAAAACTGCGCAAACTAAGAGCTGGGGAACTATTGCTTATACGGGTAGTCTCAGACAGAAAAACTGTCCCCCCTGTTTTGTTACATATTTTACTGAGGTTGAGGTGAATACAAAAACAGGGGAGATTAAAATACCAAGAGTAATTATGATGGGCGATTCAGGAACTATAATTAATCCTGAATTATGGAAAGGACAAATAATTGGTGCTTTTTCTCAAGGAGTTGGTTTAGCTTATGTGGAAGAGGTTCCCTATGATCCGGGTACAGGCAAATTGAAGTGTAACGGTTTTATAACCGATTTTAAAGTTTTGACTACAAATGATATGCCGAAAATTGATGATATCAAAGTATTATCTGCCCATACTTATGAACCAACAGGTCCCTTTGGAGCAAAGGGAATAGGTGAGGCGGCTTTAAGCGCTGTAGCTTCCTCTTTTGGGAACGCTGTTTATAATGCTATCGGAATTAGATTTTATGATCTCCCAATTACACCGGAAAAAACTCTTAAGGCTTTAAAAGAAAAAAAGGAGAAAAGAGGATAGGAAGGAGTGATAAAGTTGCAAACTAATACCAGAATTTTAGCTCATGAATTTGAATATTTAGACCCCAACACATTAGATGAAGCTTTAGATTTGCTTGATAGATATCAAGATAAGAATACTAAAATATTGGCCGGGGGAACTGACCTTTTGGTTAAGATGAAAACTGCTAATTTAAAACCTGATTATCTTATAAACATAAAAAACATTCAGGAACTCAACTTTATTACTTATAAAGAAGATGAGGGATTAAAAATAGGAGCGGTTGCTTCTCTATCCCGGGTTGAAAGATGCGAAGAGATTAAAACAAAATATCCTGCTCTTTACGAAGCAACCAAATCTATGGCCGCAATAGCCGTAAAGAATATGGGGACTGTAGCCGGTAACCTCTGTAATGGTTCACCTGCAGCTGATACTGCTCCGCCGTTAATTGTCTATGGAGCAAAGGTAAAGTTAATCAGCAACCGTGGGGAGAGGGTAGTGCCGGTAGAGGAATTTTTTATCGGAGTTGGAAAAACACTCATTTCATCAGATGAATTGCTTACTCAAGTAGATATTCCTGAATTGGATAAGAATACGGGAAGCAGTTTTCTTAAAATAGGCCGGGTAAAGGCTGATATTTCAAAGATTAATTTAGCGGTTTGTCTTAAGAGAGGAGATAATGTATGTGAGGATTGTAAGATAGTAGTTGGGTCTGTTGCCGAAAAACCGATTCGGGTTAAAGGCGCAGAAAATATCCTCATAAAACAGCCGTTCACATCTAATCTCCTGGGTGAGGCAACTGAAAAAGCAGCAGAGGAAATCCGACCCATAACTGATGTTCGCTCGACCGTTGAGTATAGATATGAAATTACAAAAGTAATGGCGAAAGAAGCTATTAAGTTGGCCTGGGAGAGATCAGGGGGTAAAATTTAAAAATGAAGAAAACTGAAATAGAATTCACAGTTAACGGTAAAAAGAGGAGGCTTTCTGTAAAGACTAACGAGCTTCTGATTAATGTGTTAAGGAATGATTTGAATTTGACCGGGACTAAGTACGGTTGCGGCATTGGTGAATGTGGTGCCTGCACTGTTTTACTGGAAGGGAAACCGATTTTATCC
>JAYEHT010000041.1:0-4551 GCA_034659655.1 Candidatus Aerophobota bacterium
TTCCCTGCTTATACTTACTAATAAGGAAATAATTGGAGCAAGAGACCCCTATGGATTTAGACCTTTAGTAATGGGTAAATTAAAGAAAAGCTTTCTTTTCGCCTCAGAAACCTGTGTTTTTGACCTTGTAGGAGCAAAATATATCCGGGAGGTAAAGCCGGGAGAGGTGGTAGTAGTAAACGGGGAAGGGGTAGAGTCTTTCTCTTTGGCTCCTTCAAAAAGGATTACTCAATGTATCTTTGAACATATCTATTTTGCTCGTCCGGATAGTTTAGTCTTTGGAGAAAATGTGCATAATGTAAGAGAAAGATTGGGGAGACGTTTAAGCTATGAGCATCCATGCAAAGCAGACATAGTAATTCCTGTCCCCGATTCGGGAACATCGGCTGCCTTAGGTTATGCCCGGGAGAGTAAAATCCCTTTCGCTATAGGTCTTACCAGAAACCATTACATCGGCAGAACATTCATTCAACCCCTTCAATTTATCCGGGATATGGAAGTAAAGATAAAATTGAACCCGATGAGAGATGTTCTTAAAGATAAAAGGGTTGTCTTGGTTGATGACTCTATTGTTAGAGGGACTACCTCTAAAAAGATAATTCGTCTCCTTAGAGAGGGAGGAGCCCGTGAGGTTCATTTCCGCATCTCCTCTCCTCCTATCAAATTTCCTTGCTTTTTTGGCATTGATACACCTGTGCAAAGGGAGCTGATAGCCTCTTCTCACACCGTAGATGAGATAAAAGAAGAATTAGGAGCGAACAGCCTCGGATACCTGAGCCTAAAAGGGCTTTTAAGTTGTGTGGAAAATAAAGAAAATTACTGTACAGCCTGCTTTACCGGAGATTATCCACTTGAGGTTTATCCTCAAACAAAATATATATTTGAAACCAGAAAAGATTTTTCTAACAGGGTAAAAAGTGAACGAGAAAAAACTCACCTATAAAAGAGCAGGGGTAGATATAGGAAAGGGAGAAGAATTCAGCCACTGGATAAAGAAAAAGGCTTCCTCATTAACCTCTTCCTCTGTCTTATCTGAAATAGGTTCTTTCTCCGGGTTATATCCTTTAGATAAAGAAAAAGGCAAAGGGTTAATCTTAGCAGCTACTACCGATGGCGTGGGAACTAAGCTAAGAGTAGCTCAGCAAGCCAAAAAACATAACTCCATAGGAATAGACCTTGTAGCTATGAGTGTCAATGACCTGCTTGCAGAAGGAGCAAAACCCCTTTTTTTTCTGGATTATATCTCTACATCCAAACTCTCTCTTACCAGAGGAAAACAGATTATCTCAGGGATAATAGAAGGATGCAAAAGAGCCGGATGCGCTCTTTTAGGAGGAGAGACAGCAGAAATGCCCTCTTTTTATAAAGAAGGGGACTATGATGTAGCTGGCTTTGCTGTGGGAATAATAAAAAAAGAGAGATTAATCGATAAATCAAAAATTAACCCCGGGGATAAAATTCTGGGTATTCCCTCTTCCGGACTGCACAGCAATGGCTTCTCCCTTGTAAGAAAAGTATTTTTTGAGGATGGAGATTATCACCTTGAAGAGAAAATAGAAGAGCTGAGAAAAACTCTTGGAGAAGAATTATTGGAACCAACCCGCATCTATACCTCCCAGATTTTACACCTTTTAAATAACTTCTATATAAAAGGGATTGCCAATATTACCGGAGGGGGGATAATAAGAAATGTATCTCGTATTCTGCCTCCGGGATGCAGAGCTTTAATCTATAAGGGCAGCTGGAAAATCCATCCTATTTTTAAACTGATTCAAAAGGAAGGAAAAGTTACCGAAGAGGAGATGTTTAAGGTATTTAATATGGGAATAGGAATGGCTCTTATAATCCCTTCCTATAAAGAGAGTTCTATCCTTAAATTTTGTGCTGGCCAGAAAGAAGAGATAAAAATTATAGGAGAGATTGTGAAAGGAGAAAAAGGGGCAGAGATTAAAGAGTAGAAGTTATAAAAATAACGGATAAGCTCCTGTCAATAAAATAGTTAACTTAAACACACCTGCAAATAAAAAGTTAAGAACCCCACTTATCAAAAGAATAACTAAAATTATAAACCCGAAGGGCTCAATCCTGCTCAACCTGTAGTTATACTCTTCGGGTAAAAGACCACTTAAAACCCTCGAGCCATCAAGTGGAGGAATAGGGATTAAATTAAAGAAAGCCAATATTAGGTTGATAGCTATTCCGTAAAAAAGAACCACTGCTGCTATGGAAGCAGAGGTTACTAAAATACGAAAGAGCAGAACAAGAAAAAGAGCTATTCCTAAATTTGCACCCGGGCCAGCAAGGCCAATCCACATCATATCTTTTTTAGGATTGTTTAAGTTGTAAGGATTGATAGGCACAGGTTTAGCCCATCCAAATATAAATAGGGGGCCTCCAACGAGACTCATTATAACCATAATTCCGGGCAAAAGAAGAGAGCCAATCGGATCAAGATGGGGGATGGGATTAAGAGTGATTCTCCCCGCCATTCTTGCCGTGGAGTCACCATGACGCTCAGCCATAATTCCATGGGCACACTCGTGTAAAATTATAGAAAAAAGCAGAATTACTAAAGAAAACAACAAAAGAACTGTTCTCATTGCTTTTCTCCTCGGGGGAATTTACTCTTTATATAATCTATCTCCTCTTTTTTAGTAGTTAAAAGACCATCCAGCTTAACTTTTTTAACCTCTTCCAGGATTTCTTTGAATTCAGGAGAAGGTTTATATCCTATTCTTTTTAAATCATCTCCATCCACTTTTGTCTTTACACCTTCCAATCGGGAGAGAAAAAGAAAAATTCTTTTTTTAACTATCTTTTTTTTTGCCTTAGCCATAGCAAATAAAAGAACTTCCCGAGGAAGAGGCTGAAGTAAATAGTATATAGAACTTGGGGCAGCAGCCTCAGAGCTCTTTAATTTTTCTATAATTTTCTCTGCCTCAAGTCTTCCTTTAATAATAGAGTCTTCCTCTTCTCTACTAAATCTGTATTCCTGACAAAATTCCTCCACCTCATCTCTGCCTAAATCTTCCAATAAGAGCAAAAGCCTGATTAACCATCTTTTCACTCTCTCTCCAGAAAGAGTCTCAAACCAGGCAAAAATATCTATCACAGAATTAATATCCTCTTCTATTTCTTTAGTTAACTCCATTTTAGGATGAATTGAGATTAAAATTCCTAACTCTTGCATCCTTTGAATAACTCTATCGGGTCTATCCTCCTCCAGAATTTGAATAAACTCATCACGAACTCTTTCTCTGCTTAATTCATCGAGAACCCCCTTTTTAAGAGCATCCTTGATTAGCTTTTGAGTTTTCTCTTCCAAGACAAACCTATATCTTTGTTCAAATCTTACAGCTCTAAAGATTCTTGTGGGATCCTGGATAAAACTCTCCGAATGCAAAACTCTCACCCTTTTTTGCCTGAGGGCCTCCCTACCCTTGAAAAAATCTATCAACTGCCCAAAGGAGGAAGGAGTAAGATTAATAGCCATAGCGTTTACCGTAAAATCTCGTCGCAGAAGGTCTTCTCTTAACGGAGCAGACTCAACTACTGGTAAAGCAGCCGGAGCAGGATAAAATTCTCTGCGAGAAGTAGCTATATCTAATTTAAAACCATCGGGTAAGATGATAGTAGCCGTGCCAAAATCTTTATGGTATTTTACTTCCCCTCTCATTTCTTGAGCAAAAGCTTTAGCAAAGGAGATACCGTCTCCCTCAATCACCAGATCTATATCCAGATTTTCTATTCTCAAAAGAAGGTCTCGCACAAATCCTCCTACTATGAAAGCTCTATATCCTAATTCCTGGGCTATTCTTCCCGCTCGTCTTAATAGATCCTGAATTTTTGGAGGAGCCATCTCTTTCAACAATTTCTCAAGGTTATCCTCCTCTTCATACTCTCTTAAATCCTTTTTTTGAAAATGGAAGGCATTTAAAAGATCAGGGCCGCTAAGAACCCCTGCAAATCTATCCTCTCCATTAAAAACCACCAGATCTTTAACTTCCTGTTCTATCATTACCTCCTGAGCTTTCTTTATAGAGAAAAAAGAGGGAATAGTAGCTACCTTCTGAGAAATATAATTTTTTAAAGGAGTATTTTCTGTATTATGAGATATAAGACGCTCTATTCTCTCCCTGGATATCACCCCTACAACCTTTCCTTTGTCTATTACGGGAAGAGTTTCTAAATCATACTTTTCTAATATATCTTCGGCTTCTCTAACGGAAGCATAAGGAGAAATTGTTTTTTCTGGAGGACTTATTACCTCACCCACTGTAAGATGAGGTTTTACTTCTTTTTCCAAAACCCGATAAAGCTTCTCTTCTATCTCCTTAGAATCTGCCTCTTTAATTAAAGCAGAGGCAGCAAAATTATGCCCTCCTCCGCCAAAAAAGGAGAGTATCTGGCCTACATTAACAGAAGAGGTTCGAGAGCGAGCAATTAAATAAATCCTCTCCTTCGATTTTATCAGAGCAAAAACCACTTCTAAATTCTTTAAATCAATGAATTTATGCAGAGGGAGAGAAAATCCTCCTATAAACTCATCTA
>JAYEHT010000042.1:0-4545 GCA_034659655.1 Candidatus Aerophobota bacterium
GTCACTCTCTCCTCACATCTGTCGTCAAACAATTGGTATCATGCTTGAAAAGTTAAACATATAACTATCAGACAAGGATTTGCCTTCCTTTAAGCATTTTGTTATAAACTTAATTTTTTTCTTGTTTAATTTACTCATATTTTATTCCTTTTCATACTCAAAAAATTTAGATTATATTCTTCAATTAATCCCTTATCTGCAAAGCTAAAATATTTATTATCCCCTATGATAATATGATCCAGGACTTTAATCTGCATAAGATTGCCAGCAAAAACCAATTCCTCTGTTATATTTTTATCGCTCTCGGAAGGCTCTGGATTTCCTGAAGGATGATTGTGGACAAAAATCAGACTAACCGCATTATATTTAATCGCCTTTTTCATTATCTCTCGTGGATAAACAGCACTGGAAGTTAAACTTCCTTCAAATAAATCTTCAGTCTCAATCAGTTTATTTTCTCCGTCTAAAAACAGCACTTTAAAAATTTCTTTTTTATCTTTTTGCATTGATTGGTACAGATAATCAAATACCGCTTTCGAGGATTTCAGAATTATTGTGCCAAGGATTTTTTCCTTTAAATATCGCTCTGATATTTGTTGGAAAAGCTTTATTCCAAATGCACTGTGGGGTCCAATTCCTTTGATTTCCTGAAGCTCTTCCATTGGTGCTTCAAGAACACCCCGAAGAGTCTTAAATTTTCTTATAGCCTCTTTTGCCTGCTGTTTGCAGTCCTTTCGAGGAGTTCCGAGAGTCAATAGCAACTCAACTATCTCATAATCATGAAATCCTGAAATGCCAGATCTTATAAATCTCTCTCGTAATCTCCTTCGATGACCTTCCTGGTTTTTTAGGTTCTTCATCTACTTTGACCTCCTCTATTAGCTTTTGTGCTCTAATCCTACTTTTTCTTGGTTTTTGCCCCTTTAATCCTTTTACCCCTTTAATCCTCTAATCCTGTATTTTGTTCTCTAATCCTACTTTCACAGGATTCTTTATTAGCTTAACCAAAAGAACAAAAAGGATAGATGCGATGATGCTTATAATGCCGCCAATAATAAATGCCTGAGAGTAACTTGCAAGTGTATCATAAAACCATCCTGCAAACAGTGGGCCTATTGCTCCTCCTATACCACTTGCAATGGTAATTATGCCCCAGAGCGTACCCAAGGATGCCCTGCCAAATATATCTGCTGTAAGTGGCGCAAAAAGAGGGGCCCAACCCCCGTAACTAATTCCGTAAACTACGACAAAGATATATAAAGCCTTACTGGCTATGATTTTTGGCAAAAAAAGGAGGCAAATTCCCTGAATAGCCATAGAAGCTGCCAGGGTAGCCTTTCTCCCAATTCTATCCGAAAGCCAACCTCCGCCTATTCTTCCTACAATGCTGATTAACCCTAAAAGTCCAAGGCTACCGGCAGCCACTATTCTATCAATCCCCACATCAATTGCATAAGGAACAAGATGAACCATAACCATCTGCAGTTGAAACGCCATTAGAAGGTGAGTAAGAAAAATAGCCCGGTAGGAACTGGTTTTAAGAGCATCTCTCGCTTCCCAGGGAAGTTCTTTTGCAGGAGCTACTTTAATCTTTTCATACTCAGATATTCCATCCGGGCATAACCCCTTATCTTCTGGAGACTTTACCATAAGAGATGCCAATGGAATTGAGACAGCCCAGATTAAAACCCCGCATATTGCATAAGATGTTCTCCAGTCAAATGAAGTTATCAATAAGGCAACTAATGGAGCAAAAATAGCGCTTCCTAAACCTATTCCTGCACTTGCAATCCCCGTTGCTATTCCTCTTTTCTTAATAAACCATTTAGAAATGGTAGTGGTGGCACAAATCCAACCTGCAGCTGCGCTGCCTAAACCAACCAGAACTCCATAGAATAGGTATAATTGCCAAATTTTAGAAATTATTGAGCAGCCAAGCATTCCTAATCCCAACAAGCAGGCTCCCGAGATCATAAGAATTTTTGGTCCGTATTTATCCACCATTCGTCCCGTGATTGGAGCTCCTACAGCGTAGAATATCATATACAACGAGAAAACCCCCGAGGTCGTAGTTCTCGTCCATCCAAATTCCTCACACATTGGAGTAAAGAAGACCCCAAAGGCGTAACGCAATCCATATGTGAACGTTAGACACAAAAAAGCTGCTACTACAATTATCCATCCGTAATAGATTCTTTTTTGAAAGAATTTCACTTATTTTATCCTCAATATCAGATCAACTCAGAAAAATCCTTAAGTAAGTCTTGCATTAATCTGGAGAAAAGTTCTTCTTTTACCTTAAAAAGATGACCCTGACAGGAACAATCAGAACTTCCGAATCCTCTAACAGGATTTCCAAATCTAAAGAGAGCCTGTGCTATCTCGCACTCTTTCCTTTTTGCTGCTTCTTTATAGAGAACCTTTTCAACCTTAACATATTTTTCTGCTAATAAATAATCGATATGCCAGAATTTTCTTTTCTCTCTCCTCGGGTGTCTGGCTACTCTTTTCTTAATTCCATTTTGAGCAGAGCCAATATAAGCGTAGCTGCCTTTATTGAATTTTACTTTCCCCAAAGCGCCGACTTTGAGCGAAATATCTCTCCTTACAGAGATAAATAAAACATATATCCCTCTTATCTTTGTCATTTATTCATATAGGAAAAGATACAAACTCCTATTTTATCGAATTTTTTGAAGGGCGATTAAGATCTTCTTATCCCCTTTAATCCTGTGTTTATCTGATATTCCACCTCTTCTTGAATTCCTTAAGCGCAGTATATAATTCAGATTGTAAAGAAACAGAATCGCTTACAAAAGAAGACAGTTCCCCAAAAGTATCCTCAGTAATCTCATTCAGCCAGGCACTTATCCCTATTTTCTTAATCTTTTCCATCTGCTCATTTTTTTCAGCAGAAGTAAGTCCTGCTCCGCTTCCTTTCCTATTCATAGCTCTCCTTACCTTTCTGGGCAAGTATTTTCCAACAACATTCTTCATTGTCTGGCTATAGTCATCTATAATCTGTTCAACCTCTTTCTCTTCAAATTTCTTCTTTCTTTTTCCAAGAAACATACAACCTCCTTTTTTTCAAAACAGTAATCTCAAAAATTCATTTTTTTCAGGGAATCTATTTTTTTCCAAGACTTCTTATAACATACATATTTCTTAAATCATCCCCCTCTCTCTTATAGGGGGTCTCCATTATTCCTGGCAAAGAAAAAAGGTCTGGATGATTTATAAGGGATTTAAAACCCTCCAGGCCTATATATCCTTTTCCTATATGCCAGTGTCTATCAGAGTGTGAGGCAAGAGGAGTTTTAGAGTCATTGAGGTGGAGAAGAAAAAGCTTATCTAATCCTACTAATCTATCTAATTCATTCACCGTTCTTTTCACTCCTTTTTTTGTTCGAAGGTCATATCCTGCTTCAAATAGATGAGCAGTATCCAGGCATAATCCAATCCTCTTTTTCTCACTAACTAAATCAATTATAGCCTTAATTTGAGAAAATTTATAGCCAATCTCTGTTCCCTGTCCGGCTGTATTCTCCAGAAGAAGTTTGATGCTGTTTTTAACCTCCTCAAGAGCCTTATTTACCCCTTCACTAAATCTTTCAATTGCTTTCTCTTCCGAGGAATCAATCCTTCTTCCAATATGAAGGATGAGAAAGGAGGCACCCAAAACCCTGGACCTTTTCAAATCCTCGCATAAGCATCTTATCGACCTAAAGTAAAGATTATCATCCGGGGAGGCTAAATTGGAAAGATAGGGCATATGAATGGACAAAGGCAAAAGAGACTCCCTTTTTAAATCCTCTCTAAATTTTTTTGCTTCTTTTATGGAAATAGGGAAATTTCCCCATACTCTGGGATTCCGAGAAAAAATCTGAATAACCTCACATTCTCTTTTTTTCGCTCGAGCGAGAACTTTAGAAAAACCACCGGCAATAGAGATATGAAATCCAAATTTCATTTTAGCAAAGGATAAAATATGTTTTTCAACTCGCTCTTAATATTAAAGGAAAAAGGGGATGTGTCAAAGATTAAAAAGTACTCTTCATTTTCCGGGCGAGAAAGTTAAATCTGGATTCGGTAATCCCTGTTAGATAGAGAAGTTTATCCAACGGAGGTAAATATTATTTAAATCGGCGAACCGAGGTTCATAATAGTATAAAAAAATTCGTCAAATTTTTTCTGCTTTCTCAAACCAGCTTACCGTCCTTTTTAGACCCTCGTTTAAATAAACTGCTGGCTCCCACCCCAATTCTCTTTTTGCCTTCTCAGCATCAAGAAATATTTTATATACCTCACCAGTTTTTGGAGGAGCATATAAAGGGTCCAATTTATAATGGGTAATCTCCTTTAATATTCTGAATATCCTGTTTACGGAGGTTCCCTTCCCTGTTCCCAGATTATAAATAAAATCGCCAAATTTTCTCTTTTTAGCTATTTTCATCGGTCTTAGAGAAAGATGAGGAGAATCCTCAATAGATAATAAATTTGCCCTCACCACATCGCTAACATATAGAAAATCTCTTTCCTGATTTC
>JAYEHT010000043.1:0-22286 GCA_034659655.1 Candidatus Aerophobota bacterium
TTCTAATAATTTTTTCTCTTCTTTTAATATCAGATCAACAATTTTTTTTATCTCCTCCTTGCTTAAAGCATGAAAGACAATTACCTCGTCTAAACGATTTAGAAACTCCGGACGGAAATGGCGTTTAAATTCTGAAAGAACTTTATTTTTCATCTCTTCATAGGATAGACTCCTCTCTTCGGCAGCCTGAAATCCTACATTAGCTCCACTAACAATCTGTTCTGCACCTAAATTAGAAGTCATAATTAAGACTGTATTTCTAAAATCTACTGTATGCCCTAAATTATCAGACAGTCTTCCGTTTTCCGTAATTTGAAGAAGAATATTAAAAACATCAGGGTGAGCCTTCTCTATTTCATCCAGAAGGATAACTGAATAAGGACGCCGTCTCACTTTTTCCGTTAATTCTCCTCCTTCCTCATATCCAACATAACCGGGAGGAGCACCAGTAAGTCGAGAAACAGTAAATTTTTCCATATATTCGGACATATCCAGACGAACCATAGCATCTTCATCCCCAAAGAGAAATTCAGCTAAACTCTTAGCTAACTCTGTTTTACCAACCCCTGTGGGACCAAGGAAGATAAAAGCCCCAATTGGTCTTTTGATATTCTTTACTCCGGCTCGAGCTCGTCGAATAGCTCGAGATACTGCCTTTATAGCCTCTTCCTGACCTACTATCCTCTGATGTAAAGTCTCCTCCATTCGGAGCAACTTCTTAGATTCCTCTTCCGTCAAATCACGAAGTGGGATGTTAGTCCAGCTGGAAACAACATAAGCTATATCCTTTTCCGTTACCTCTTCTTTTATATCTCCTCTTCCTTTGTTCGCTTCCCACTCACTCCTCTCCTTGGTTAAAGCTTGCTTTAGACTCTTCTCTTTATCCCTTAATCCAGCAGCCTTTTCAAAGTCTTGCATTTTAATCGCCGATTCTTTTTCCTTTCTTAAACGCTCTAATTCTGCTTCTATCTTCTTGAGCTCTCGAGGACGAGTGCTACTTTGCAGTCTTACCCGCGCCGCTGCTTCATCCACTACATCTATAGCCTTATCAGGAAGATACCTATCCTGAATGTATCTATGAGAAAGTCTAACTGCCGATATTAAAGCCTCATCAGTTATTTTAACTCTATGAAAAGCTTCATACTTATCCCTTAGACCCTTCAAAATTTCTATAGTCTCATTAACTGTAGGCTCATTTATAATTACAGATTGGAATCTCCTCTCCAATGCTTCATCTCGCTCAATATATTTCTTATACTCATCTAAAGTAGTTGCCCCAATACATTGCAGTTCTCCTCTTGCTAAAGCTGGCTTAAGAATAGTAGAGGCATCTATAGCTCCCTCAGCTGCTCCTGCTCCTACCAGAGTATGCACTTCATCTATAAAAAGAATTATATTTTTGGATTTTCTGATCTCATTTAAGATTTTCTCCATTCTCTTCTCAAATTCGCCTCTATACTTGGTTCCTGCTACTACCCCCCCTAATTCAATAGTTATCAGACGTTTATTTAATAGAGTCTCAGGAAGAGTTCCTTTGGCAATCTTTTGAGCTATTCCTTCAGCAATAGCTGTCTTGCCTACACCTGCTTCTCCTATTAGTACAGGATTATTCTTCGTTCGACGAGAGAGAATCTGAATTACCCGCTCTATCTCTTTTTCTCTACCTATCACAGGGTCTAATTCTCCACTCCTGGCCAATTGAGTTAAATCACGCCCAAATCTATCAAGAGTAGGAGTGTTAGTATGCCCCACTGCTTTCTGAGAGGATACTTTCTCATCCAAAAGATTATGTACTTCCTCTCTCACTTTATGCAAATCTGCTCCTAAATTAGTAAGAATTTGAGAGGCTACTCCTTCTCCTTCCCTGATTAATCCTAACAGAATGTGTTCGGTCCCCACATAATTATGCCCCATCTCTTTAGCTTCTGCTACTGCCAATTCTAACACTTTCTTCGCGCGAGGTGTAAAGGGTATCTGACCTAAAAATAAAATGCCTCCCCCTCTACCAACAGCCTTTTCTACTTCTGTACGAACCTGAGCTAAATCTATTCCCAGATTTTGCAAAGCTACCGCTCCTACTCCTTCTCCCTCACGAATTAATCCTAACAGAATGTGCTCGGTCCCTAAATAATCATGACCTAATCTTTTAGCTTCTTCTCGAGCTAATAAGACTACACGTCTTGCTCTTTCAGTAAATCTATTAAACATTTTAATTTCCTCCTTTATCTTACAATATTCTCAAAAACACTCTCTCTTTTTAAAAGTTCATCCCTCCTCTGGGGAGCAACCGAAAGTAGGTGAACAACCACACCACTTACTTTTTCAATCATATTAATATAACTTTTTGCTTCTTCGGGAAGCTCTTCGTATCTATTTACATTGGAAGTATCTTTCATCCAACCTCTCACTTCCTCATAAACAGGTTCACACTCTTCCCAAACATTAAGTTGAAAAGGAAAATCTTTTATGATTTTCCCCCTGTATTTATAGGCAACACAAATCTTTACCCTCTCCAGTTTATCGAGAACATCCAGTTTCGTTAAAACAAGCTCATCCAGTCCATTTATTTTACCAGCGTATCTTAAAATGACTCCATCAAACCAGCCGCATCTTCTGGGTCTACCTGTAGTAGCACCGTACTCTTTTCCTCTCTCTCTAAGAATTTCTGCTATTTCCCCTTTTATTTCAGTAGGAAAGGGACCCTCTCCTACCCGGGTAGTGTAAGCTTTGGCTACCCCTAAAACTCTATCTATTCGAGTAGGACCTATACCCACCCCTGCACATACACCCCCAGAAATAGTATTAGAAGAAGTTACATAAGGATAGGTTCCATGATCTATATCCAATAAAGTTCCCTGGGCTCCCTCAAAAATTATATTCTTATTTTCCTGGATTAATTGATTGACTAAAAGCGAGGTATCCGTAACATAATTTTTTAACTCTCTCCCGTATTTTAGATATTCCTCAAACATCTTATCAAAAGAGTACTCCAGACGATACACATCTTTTAAGAATTTTAGTGCTGTGTTTAATTTCTGAGCCAAAACCTTCTTATCTAAAAGATCGGCCACTCTTAAACCTCTCCTGGCAATTTTATCGGCGTAAGCAGGTCCTATCCCTCGCTTTGTAGTTCCTATCTTTTGCTGTTTCTCTTCTATTTCCTCTATTTTTCTGTGATAAGGCATAACCACATGAGCGCTGCCAGAAAGATAAAGATCATTGAGCTTAATTCCTCGTGATTGGAGACTCTTAATCTCTTCAAGTAACTCCGCCGGGTCAACCACTACCCCGTTTCCAATAATACACCTTTTCCCTGCGTGAAGAGCACCGGAAGGAACAAGATGAAATACAAATTTCTCGCCCCCGGCCACAACAGTATGACCGGCATTACTTCCCCCCTGAAATCTAACTACAGCATCTCCATCTTTGCTCAAGAAATCAACAACTCTACCCTTTCCTTCATCCCCCCATTGTGTTCCCATCACTACTAAATTGGACAATTTTCACACTCCTTGTTCAACTTCTCCAAATTCTGGATTTTCAAAACGAGTATACTCGCTAATAAATACTAAAGGTATCTTATCTGTGGGTCCGCGTCGTTGTTTACTAATGACGAGCTCTGCCTTACCTTCATCTTCAGGGGTTCTTGTATAATAATACTCCCGATACAAAGAAAGCACTAAATCAGCATCCTGCTCAATAGCTCCAGATTCACGCAAATCAGAAAGACGGGGACGCTTATCCTCCCTTTGCTCTACAGCTCTTGATAACTGAGATATAGCTACCACCGGCACAGAAAGTTCCTTGGCCAAAGCTTTTAAAAAACGGGATATTTCGGAAATTTGCTGTTGTCGATTTTCTGCTCTTCTTCCTCCCTGCATCAGCTGCAAATAATCGACCATAACCATCTTTATATCATTCTCCACTCTTAATTGACGAGCTTTAGCACTTAACTCTAATACACCTACATTAGGAGTATCATCAATGTAAATAGGAGATTCGGATAAAACTGCAGCCCCTTCAGTAAGTCTTGACCAGTCATCTTCAGAAAGAAATCCTGTGCGTAATTTTTGACTATTTACTCTCGCCTCGGAGCAAAGCATCCTCTCTACTAACTGCTCTTTTGCGCTTTCCAGACTAAATATTACTAAAGGGATGCGAGTTTCAACTGCAGCATATTGAGCAATATTTAAAGCTAACGAGGTCTTACCCATAGCAGGACGACCAGCAATAACTATTAAATCAGAGGGTTGAAACCCTGAAGTTAACCTATCTAACTGCGTAAAACCGGTAGGAATTCCTGTAACATGCTCTTTTCTCTCATAAAGTGATTCTATACGCTCAAAAGTCTCCTTAAGAATATCTTTTATGTGAACAAAAGAGGTTTTAATTTTTTGTTGCGTGACATTAAATACCAGACTCTGGGATTTGTTAAGGATAACATCTAAATCCAAAGAATCACTGTATGATAAAGAACTTATGGAAGCAGATGCTTTAAGAAGATCACGAAGAATTTTCTTTCCTCTAACAATTTGAGCGTAATAGGTTACATTTGCTGGAGTAGGTACAAAATTAACTAACTCCGCTAAATAAGCAGCTCCTCCTATATCTTCTAATTTGTTTCCCTTTTTAAACTCCTCCCTGAGAGCAACTACATCTACAGGCTTATTTTGATTAAATAAATTGATTACCCCCTCATGAATCACCCTATGGATTTCAGAGTAAAAATTATTAGAATCAGGGAGTATCTGCATTACCTTAGGGATAGCCTCTTTCTCCAAAAGCATTGCCCCTAACACGGCCCGTTCCGCCTCAAGGTTTTGAGGCGGAATCTTCTCTACATCATTCAGGGAACTTCCTCGGCTACTCATTAATCATTCCTTACCCCTCTATTTTGATGAATATACGCTAACTTCTCTCTTATTCTCAAAAAAAACATAACCATCTATTTTAGCAAACAGAGTATCATCTTTACCTCTGCCTACATTAAACCCGGGATGAAATTTTGTACCTCTCTGTCGAACTAAAACACTCCCTGTTCTTACAAATTCCCCTCCAAAACTTTTTACCCCCAATCGCTTGGAGGCACTCTCTCTCCCATTTGAAGAATGCCCCTGTCCTTTTTTATGAGCCATTAAAAGTAATCCTCCTTTTTTTCACTCCTTCAGCTCGCTAATACCAATTGCTAAAATAATTACTCCCACAGCTGCCACCGCTATACCCACAATACCTTCTAAAAAAATAAGCACCTTTGAAGCAAAAATAACTATCAGCCATATACCTATTGCTGTGGCTATCGCTCCACCTACGATCTTCAATCCCTTCTTCATTATACTTCCTCCTCTTTAAATTATGTCTCAGTCACTCTTTCCTATTTGGGGGAAAGAGAGGAATGTAAGCCGGATTCTGTTACCTGAGGAAGAATTACTTCCCCTCAGGCGGCGGTCATTCGTCTAGGATATAAGTCTCCTTATACCTCAAGCGGCCTACCCGAGGACTAAATCCTCCTACTTGACCTTGCTCCGAATAGGGTTTGCCCAGCAAAAGAATCACTTCTTTCCTGGTAGGCTCTTACCCTACCTTTTCACCCTTACCGCAGTTTTCAAGAATATCTCGGGAAAGTCCCTCGATAACCATATAAATCCCGAACTAATACTTTCCTGTATGATCAAGGCAGCTTAGTTGGTTACTGCGGCGGTATATTTTCTGTGGCACTTTCCATAAGATCGCTCTTTCTGGAAGTTATCCAGTATCCTTTTTATTAGAGTCCAGACTTTCCTCAGGATGTTTAAAACATCCCGCGACCACCTCATTCCCTCTTTCCCTTACTCCCTTTTCTGGCCAATATATCAGCCTCTTTATTTTCTTCTCTTCTAATATAATTAAAATTTACTCTTCTAAAAAAACTCTTAAGATGATCCACCTGAGAATAAAAAAGCTTTAATTTTTCATCTCTAACTTTATAACTTCCCTCTAACTGCCTTACTAAAAGCTGACTATCTAAAAAACAATCTACATCTTTTGCTCTTAAATAAAGAGCTTCCTCTAATCCATAAATCAAAGCCATATATTCAGCCACATTATTTGTAGCAATTCCAATAAACCTGCTTATTTTCTTAATTAACTTCTTATTATAAAAAAGAAGAATTCCTACTCCTGCTCTTCCTGGATTGCCAGAAGAAGCACCATCTGTATAAAGAATAACTTTATCTTCCTTCCTCACTTTATAGATTATCTTCCCTTTTTCTTAACTCCTCAATTTTTTTTCTTTTGACCTCTACCTCTTTTTTAAAACCGGTAATCTCCTCTCTCAGTTTTTCAAGTTCTGGATTCTCAATTTTTTTCTGCAGGCAAAGTTCATAAGTTTTTTCCCCTGTTTCCTTAAATTTATCTGTCAATTTTTTTTCTATTTCTCGAATTTCCAACCTTAATTTACCAGTTTGGCCTAATCCTTTAGCTCCGCTTGTAAATCTCTCTAAACCTTGCTGGCTAATTTTCTTCACCCTCTCGCCTAACTCATCTAATTTTTTCCCCCATTCCTTAGCCTCTATTGAACTCTTACCTACTCCTTCTTGAGCAGTTCTTTTAACTGCTTCCGTTAATTTATCTAATCTTTTACCTAATTCCTCAAATCCACCCATTCTATTCACCCCCCTTACTTCAGAATTGAGAAAAACCTCATAATTCAGAATTGAGAAATAAGAATTAAGAAAAATATCTTTAAAATGTATTCTTAATTCTCATTTCTTAATGCTTAATTCTATCTTTAATAGTGGCGCGCCTGAGAGGAGTCGAACCCCCAACCCACGGATCCGAAGTCCGTTGCTCTATCCAGTTGAGCTACAGGCGCATATAGTTCAGAATTGAGAAAAACCTTTTTGTAAATCTTAGTGCTTAATTCTATCTTTTGGAGCGGGAAACGGGATTTGAACCCGCGACCCTCAGCTTGGGAAGCTGATGCTCTACCCCTGAGCTACTCCCGCTTAACCTTCCTTCGTAAAACTCTCCCTCTTTAAAACCATTAACTATTATAACAAATCTATCTTAAAAAGCAACCAATTTTAACCAATCGCATTGCCCTCTCGCTGGCCCTTATTAAAGAACTTTTTGAATCCTTAAGAATTTGAGGGAGAGAAGAGACGTGCTCAACACTGCTCACCAAAGCACTTACTCCTCCCTCGTAAAACCCCCTAACATTTCCTCTTATCTCTCCACCAATGAGAATCACAGGAATATTCTCTCTCTTAGCTAACCTGGCTACCCCTATGGGAGTTTTCCCGTACATTGTCTGCTCATCAATTCTCCCTTCTCCACTAATTACTAAATCTGCTTCCTTTATTTTCTCCTTTAAATGGGAAAGCTCTATTATTAGCTCCACACCCGGTTTAAGTTTTGCTCCTAAAAAAGCAATCAGCCCTGCTCCTAATCCTCCTGCTGCTCCTGAGCCTGGAATATCCTTTACTCTCTTATTTAAAAATCTCTCAATCATATAAGCAAAATGAGATAAATTCTTATCCAGTATCTTTACCATTTCTGGAGTAGCTCCCTTTTGAGGTCCGTAAACTTCGGCCGCCCCTTCTTTCCCGCACAAGGGATTATTTACATCAGAGGCCACTACTACCTCCACATCTTTAACCATTGGATGGAGTTCACCAGCTTCGATTCTCACAATCTCTCCCAGGCCTCTTCCTCCAGAAGGTATCTGGTTGCCTTCTCTATTTAATAATTTAGCTCCTAATGCCTGAGCCATTCCTGCTCCTCCATCCACTGTAGCACTTCCTCCAATTCCTATAATTATCTTTTTACATCTCCTCCAGAGTGCTTCTTTAATTAATTCTCCCGTGCCGTAAGTAGTAGTAATGAGGGGATTTCTCTTTTCTTCAGGAATTAAAGAAAGCCCGGAAGCTTGTGCCATCTCTATAACCGCTGTCACTCCGTCAGCTAATATCCCAAAATAAGCTTCTATCTTTTCCCCTAAGGGAGAACTAACTTTTTTGTGCACAATCTTTCCTCCCCGCGCTTCTATCAAGGCATCAACAGTTCCCTCTCCCCCGTCGGAGAGAGGAATTTTTACTACCTCTGCTCGAGGAAAAACTCTCTTTATACCCTCTTCTATAAGTTCTGCCACTTCTTTAGATGTAAGGGATTCCTTAAAAGAATCCGGAGCTATTACAATCTTCATTTATTATAATCCTCACCTCTTCTAAAAACAATAAATGTTTTAGGGAAATTGTCAACTATAACTAAAATTCACATTAGAATTAAACTGAGGAAAGATTTGACAAAAAGTCTATATTTTATATCTTATGTAAGGCTTTATTACAAATGGAAAAGGTTAATGAAACAGTGATGGTGAGTAATTTTTGGTTAATAACATGAAAAAATATGAATTTATTAACCATACAGCAGACATAGGGATTAAAATTGGGGGAGGGTCTTTAAATGAATTATTTGAAAATGCTGCCTACGCTCTCTTTGACATCATAGCAGAATTAAATAAGGTAAGAGTAAAAGATTTTATAAAGGTTAAAATTGAAGGAGAAAAAATAGATGAATTACTGGCAGATTGGCTGCGTGAGCTTCTCTACAAATTCAATGGCGAGGGATACCTTTTAAAAAAATTTAAAGTAGAAAGAGCTGGTGAGAAAGGACTTGAAGCAGAGGTAGGAGGAGAAAAATTGGACTTAGCTCAACATTCCTTAAAGAGAGAAGTAAAGGCAGTTACCTATCATGGCCTTACGGTTAAAAGAAGAGATAAAAGATGGGAAGCGCAGATAATATTTGATGTATAAGTGGCTCATAGTCTCTAAATATTAGGAGGAAGAACAGTGGCTGAGGAGTACAGTCTTAAAAAGATAGACAACTATCGCTGGGAGATACCCAAATCAGAGGGAATGAGAGTGCCCGGTCTTCTCTATGCTGATGAGAAGATGATAAAAACAGTTCAAAGAGACCGCACCCCCTTACAGGTGAGGAATGTTGCTTATTTGCCGGGAATTGTAAATTATTCCTTAGCTATGCCTGATATGCACTGGGGTTATGGTTTCTGCATAGGAGGGGTAGCTGCAACTGATCCTGATGAGGGGGGAGTCATCTCTCCTGGAGGAATAGGTTTTGACATCAACTGTGGCGTCAGACTTATGAGAACCAATCTTACCCTTCCCGATATAAAGAGCAAATTATATAATCTTTTATCTGCTCTATTTAATAATATTCCCTGTGGAGTAGGATGCACCTCCTCCCTTAGACTCTCCTTTCATGAATTAAAGAAAGTGTTAAAGGATGGAGTAAAGTGGGCTATAAAAAATGGCTATGGAGTTGAAGACGATTTAGAGCGGACAGAAGAATATGGAGCAATGGCAGGTGCGGACCCCGAAAGAGTAAGCGAGCGAGCATTAAAAAGAGGGAAAAACCAGTTAGGAACTCTCGGCTCAGGAAATCACTTCCTTGAAATTGACTTAGTAGAAAAAATCTATCTCCCCGGTATAGCAGAAGTTTTTGGTCTAAAGAAAAATCAGATTGCGGTGGTTGTACATTGCGGCTCTCGAGGCCTGGGATATCAGGTTTGTGACGACTATTTAGCAAGAATGCGCCGGGCAACTGACAAATACAAAATTTCTCTCCCTGATAAACAGCTATCCTGTACTCCCATTTCCTCTCCCGAGGGGAAAGATTACTTTGGGGCAATGGCGAGTGCGGCTAATTATGCCTGGACAAACCGACAGATAATAATGCACTGGACAAGGGAGACCTTCCAAAAGATATTAAACCTCTCTCCCAAAGAGTTAAAAATGGACCTCGTCTATGATGTATGCCATAATATTGGCAAGTTCGAAGATTATGTGGTAAACGGAAAGAAGAGAAAGCTTTTTGTCCATCGAAAAGGAGCCACTCGGGCCTTCCCTGCTCACCATCCTCAGGTGCCCAGGATTTATCAATCAGTGGGACAGCCAGTATTAGTTCCCGGAGATATGGGGACCAGCTCTTATGTAATGGTGGGCACAGACTTAGCTATAAAAGAGACCTGGGGAAGCACCTGCCATGGAGCAGGAAGAGTGATGAGTCGCTCTAAGGCTGTTAAGGCAGCTAAAGGTAGGTCGATTCAAAAAGAATTGGAGGATAAAGGAATCTTAATTTTAGCTAAAGGTAGAAGAACTATAGCTGAAGAGATGTCCGATGCCTATAAAGATGTAGACGAGGTGGTAGAGATAGTGGAGAAGGCAGGCCTTTCAAGAAGAGTAGCCAGGCTAAAACCCTTAGGGGTAATTAAAGGTTAAATTCAATTTTCTCTATTTCTTCCAATGTTACATAAAACAATTGAAGAAAATCTAAAAACTATAGGTCAAAAAAGATTAAGCATCCTTAAAGAGCTCAAGTTTCTAAAGAATCACCATTTTTATTTAGCCGGTGGAACTGCCCTGGCTCTTGAGTTAGGACATCGTGTTTCTTTAGACTTCGATTTTTATACTGAGGAAGAACTGGACCCTGAAACCCTCCTTCAGAATTTTCAAAAACACTTTAAAAATGTCCAATTAATCCGAAGAGCCGAAAACACCTTAATTTTGAGCATAGATAATGTTGAGGTAAGTCTTTTCAGTTATCCTTATCCTTTAATCTCTCCATTAATAAAGACCCCTGAGGTGAATTTAGCCTCAATGGAAGATATTTGCGCCATGAAAATAGTAGCTATAATCCAAAGAGGAACAAAAAGGGATTTCATTGATATTTACTTTTTGCTTAAAGAATTCGGTTTAGAAAGAATTTTTACCTTAGCTCAGAAAAAATACAGAGGATTATTTAATAAATACTTGGCTCTGCAAGCTTTAACTTACTTTGTAGATGCGGACAAGGAAAAAAAAGAAAAGAGAACTAACATCTCAACCGAGATTAGTTGGGATGAAATAAAAAAAGAGTTAATTAAAACAGCAGGAGACTTTAAAAAGCACCATTTATCTTAAAAAAATGAAAAATATTAATTCCAAAATTCCTCCCTATATTGCCAGGTGTCTCTGGTCTTTCGATCTTAATAATTTTGATCTGGAAAAACACAAAGAACTCATCATTACTCAAGTTTTGAACTACGGGGATTGGCAAGGGGTTAAATGGCTTTATAAAACTTATTCTGAAGAGGAGGTAAAAGAGGTGGTAAAACATCCCCGCCGTGGTCTCTGGTTCAAAAAAGTACTAAATTTCTGGCAAATAATGCTTAAAATTAAAATCCCACAAGAAGAATTCCAAAAAGCGATTATTCGCTTAGGTGAGCGAGAGTTAAAATAATAGTATAAGCCTGCGCTCCATTCCGCAGAGCATCATCATAAATTTTAACCTCCATTTCTTAGCTCCTTTCTTACAATTCGACCCATCTCTCTTGTTCCCACCAATTTCTTCCCTCTCTGTTTAAGGTCATCTGTGCGATAACCTTTTTCTAAAACTCTCTCCACTGCTTCCTCTATTGCTTTTGCCTCTCTAACTAAGCTTAAATTGTGTCTTAGCATTAAAGCTACAGACATAATCATACCTAAAGGATTTGCTCTGTTTTTACCTGCTATATCAGGAGCTGAACCATGAACAGGTTCAAAAAAACCTATCTTCCCCTTACCCAGGGAAGCTGAGGCAAGCATACCGATAGAGCCGGTAAGCATTCCAGCCTCATCGGAAAGGATATCCCCAAAAATATTTCCGGTAACTATAACATCAAACTGATGAGGGTCTTTTATTAATTGCATAGCACAATTATCTAT
The DNA here is from genome assembly GCA_034659655.1 of Candidatus Aerophobota bacterium. GTDB lineage: Bacteria > Aerophobota > Aerophobia > Aerophobales > JAGGXI01 > JAGGXI01. The sequence continues at coordinate 11,742 of JAYEHT010000043.1, forward strand.
ATAAAGGTGATTTAACTTAACTTGAGGATAGTCTTTAGATACTCTTTTTACAACTTCCCGCCAGAGCTGAGAGCTCTCTAAGACATTAGCTTTGTCTACAGAAGTAACTCTACCGGACCTATCGAGAGAGAAATCAAAAGCTGCTCTAACAATTCTTTCTATCTCCTTTTCTGTATAAGAAAGAGTATTTACTGCTTTAATTGTTCCATTGGGAAGAGAGGCTCTTCCACGAGGACGACCAAAATAGATTCCTCCTCTAAGTTCTCTCACCATCAATATATCTATCCCTTCTTTTATCACCTTCTCTTTTAAGGGAGAAACAGGGAGAAGACTCTTATATATCTTAATCGGCCTTAGATTAATAAAAAGATCGAACTCCGACCTCAATCCCAAAAGTGCCTGCTCCGGGCGGGCCTCATGTGACAAACCATCCCATTTAGGTCCTCCCACTGCTCCAAAAAGAATAGCATCTGCCTCTTTGCACAATGTGAGAGTCTCCTCAGGTAAAGGCTTGCCAGTCTTATCAATAGCTTCTCCTCCTGCTAATGCTCTTTTTATCTCGAAAGAGTGAGAAAACACTTTTCCTGCAAGAGTGAGAATCTCTAAAGCTTCCCTCATCACTTCCGGACCAATACCATCACCGGCTAAAACCGCAATTAGATATTTACTCATCTCTTTTTCCCCTTTATAGAAAATACTCTTATCCTCCCCCTGCCCACCTGAGTATATCCTGATAGGTTACCAGAAGCATTAAAAAAATAAGGACAATAAATCCTATGTAATGAACAAATTCTTCCTTTTCTATATTGAAAGCTTTACCTCTAATTCCCTCCAGTAACAGAAAGAGTAATCTCCCTCCATCGAGGGCAGGGATGGGAAAAAGGTTAAGTAATCCTAAATTAACACTTAATAGGGCAGCGAGAGAAAGGAAAGGAACTATTCCCATACTTGCGCTTTCTCCTACAAAGCGAGCAATCCCTACAGGTCCGGCAATCTCTGCCGAAATTTTTCCCATAATCATTCTCCCTAGGGAGAGAAGAATAAATTTAGTTAACAGAAATGCTCTCTCTACACCTTTAGATATAGCCACTATAGGGTTATATCGTACAAAAAGTTTACCGGGAATAATCCCGATTATCTTCTTGTTCAACTGAGAATCAAATTCAGGTTTTACTTGAACAGAAAAAATTCTTCCCTCTCTTTGAACCTCTAATTTCAAAAATTCCTCGGGAACATTTTTTATGTAAAAAGCTATATCTTCCCATTCTTTGACCTTATACTCATTTATCTTCAAGATTTCATCGTCAGGTAAAAGATTTGCCCTTGCCGCAGGGGAGCCCTTACTAACCTCCCCTATAATAGTTTTGTTGAGGTTGAAGGTGTAAAAACCTATAATAAAGATTAAAGAAAACAGAATAATACTTACCAGATAATTCATTATAGAGCCGGCAGATATCACAAAAATTCTTTTCCAAAGAGGGTATTTGTGAAAATCGTTCTCCGTTCCTCTATCCTGAGGTTCCATACCCGCTATTTTCACATACCCCCCAAAGGGGATAAGAGAGATAGAATACTCTGTTTTTCCCTTCTTAAACCTCCATAAACGCGGTCCTAAACCAAATGAGAATCTATCTACCTGCATCCCAAACTTTTTAGCTAAAAGAAAATGCCCTAATTCATGAGGAATAATAAGAAGGATAAAAAGAAAAATTATAAATATCAGAGGAATAATCATTTAATATCCTTCATTAACTCGCAGGTTATTCTTCTTGCTTCCTCATCTGCATTTAATATCTCTTCTAAAGAAGGATTATAGATAATCTTATGCCTTTTCATCACTTCTTCAACAAAATAGATAATCTGAGTAAAAGTTATTTCTCCTTTTAAAAAAGACTCTCCAGCTACCTCATCAGCAGCATTAAAAACCGCAGGCAAAGTCCCTCCTTTTTCCCCTGCCTGATAACCCAACCTTAAAGCAGGAAATTTTTGAAAATCGGGAGCCTCAAAACTAATCTTCTCTAATTGAGTTAAGGAAAGAGAGGGAAGATAACTCCCTCTCCTGTAAGAATAATTTAAAGCATAGTGGATAGGAAGCCTCATATCAGTAACCCCTAACTGAGAAAGAATTGAACCATCTATAAACTCTACCAGAGAATGAACTATAGCTTGAGGATGAATTAATACACGTATCTTTTCCACTTTCACCTCAAAAAAACGGGAGGTCTCTATCACTTCCAATGCTTTATTGGCCAAGGTAGCTGAATCTAAGCTAATCTTTTGGCCCATTCGCCAACGAGGATGAGAAAGAGCCTGCTCGGGAGTAATCTTATTAAAATCTCCCTTCCATTTATACAAAGGGCCCCCGGAGGCGGTAAGGTATATTCTCTTTATATCGTTAATACTATTACCTTTTAGACATTGGAAAATAGCTACTTCTTCACTATCTACAGGAATAAGGGAAACATTCCTTTTTTTAGCTTCCTTTTTCAATATATCCCCTGCGATTACCATACTCTCTTTGTTAGCTAAAGCCACATCTTTATCTGCTCTTATAGCTTCTAATGTAGGAATAAGGGCAGCCTTACCCACAATACAGGAAAATACCAGATCCGCTGGTAAAGACTTTACTATTTCAGTTATTCCTTCAGCCCCTCCATAAATCTTTATTCTCTTTCCTGCAGTAACCAGCTTTTTTGCCTTTTCTCTATCAACTAAAGCTACTGCTTGGGGTGAAAAAAGGTCTATCTGTTTTTGTAAGAGCTCAAGATTACTCCTTGCCGTAAGCCCTACTATATTAAAATGCTCTTTTTCTTTCTCAATAACTTCTAATACCTGCCTTCCTACAGAGCCAGTAGAGCCTAAAACAATTACAGATTTTTTCAACTTATACCTGCTTATGAAAAAATAATCAATCTCACATAATAATAGAACAAAGGAATAGTAAAGAGCAGACTATCAAATCTATCCAAAACGCCTCCATGGCCAGGGAGTATCCTGCCAAAATCCTTTATTCCTACTTCTCTTTTTAACATAGACTCAAAAAAATCTCCCATCTGAGCCATTATTCCCATGCAAATTCCCAAAACTAAAGTATGAACCAAGGGGAGAGCTAGCCATATCCGAGAAATAAAGATAGCCACAACTGCTACTAAAATAGCTCCTCCAAATCCCTCTATCGATTTACGAGGGCTGATGAGGACAAGAAATTTATGCCTACCATAAGCTCTACCTATAAGATAAGCTCCACTATCACTCATCCAGGTTACGAAAAAAACAGTTATTACTAATTTAGCCCCTATTAAAGATAAACTTCTCAAAAGTAAAATATAACTGAACAAAAAACTTATATAAAAAATTCCTCCCACTGTCAAGGAGATATTAGCAAAAGCATCTTTCACTTTAAGCTTAAAAAATTGTCTGAAAAAGATATAGAAAACGATTAAAGTAAGTAGTGGAAAAAGAGTTTGCTCTCCCCATATATAAAGAAAAAGAGGAACAAGAACGCCGCAAATAATACCATCTATTAGAAAAGGATGTCCGCTACCTTTCTCCATTTCCCGGTAAAACTCAAATAAGGCAAAAGAAATAATTAAACAGACAAAAAGCAAAAATCCTATCCCTCCCCAAAATATAAGAAGGATAAGAAGAGGGATAAAAATGACAGCAATAATTATCCTCTTTAAAAGCACCTTCCTTTAATCCTTTAGTCTTGTAGTCCGATAGTCCTGGTTTTCTGGTTTTCCCTCTAATCCTCTAATCCTGGTTTTTTTAGTTTTTTTGGTTTTCCCTTTAATCCTCTAATCCTTTAGTCCTCTAATCCTGCTTTTTCAGTCCCCCAAATCTTCTCTCTCTTCTCTTATAATCATTAATAGCCTGAATCAATTCATCCCTGTCAAAATCGGGCCAAAAAGTAGGAGTAAAGTAGAACTCTGTATAAGCAACCTGCCAGAGCAGGAAATTACTCACCCTGTATTCGCCGCTTGTTCTAATTAAAAGATCTGGATAAGGGAGCCCCTTTGTATATAGATGTTTTTCAAATAGATTAACATCTATATCTCCTAAAGAAAAGACTTTATCTTTAACTTTCTTAATTAATTCCTTTGTTGCATCTACAATCTCTTCCTGGCTACCATAGTTTATAGCTAAACTAAAAATGAGCTTTTGATTATTTTTAGTCTGCTCCATAGCTCTGAAGATCTTTTCCCGAAGCCCGGGCGAAAGAGCCTCTGTTCTTCCAATAACTCTAAACTGCACACCCTTTTCGTCCAGCTTATCTATTTCTTCGTCTATGTATCTTTCAAACTCTCTCATTAAAAAATTCACCTCTCCCCGGGGTCTCTTCCAATTCTGTGAAGAAAAAGCATAAAGGGTTAAAACTTTAATTCCAAGCTCAAGGCAAGCTTCCGATATCTCTTCCACTTTTTTCATTCCTCTTTTATGTCCCTCGTTACGAGAAAGACCTCTTTGAGCTGCCCATCGCCCATTCCCATCCATAATAATAGCTAAATGCCGAGGAATATTATTTTTAAGAGTATTCTCCATCAATTTCTCCTTGCCTTTCCACTAATGTAAATAAAAAAACTGCCTCCGCAACTATCTTTCCTCCCACCTTAGAAACAGCCTGAACTCTTCCTGTAGTCTTTCTCAAATTTAATATTTCTACCTTGGTAATTAATTGATCACCAGGGACTACCGGTTTTCTAAATCTTGCTTTATCAATTCCTGCAAAATAAGCCAACTTACCCTGATTTTCACTTTTATTTAAAAGATAAACGCCGGCTACCTGAGCCATAGCTTCAATAATTAATGCCCCAGGAACAATAGGATGTCCCGGGAAATGACCACCAAAAAATGGTTCATTTACAGTAAAATTCTTTACTCCCACTATCTCCTTCTTCCCCAATTCCAAAATCTTATCTACTAAAAGAAAAGGGTATCTATGGGGAAGTATTCTTTCAATAGCTCTTATGTCCAGGCTTACCTTTTCCACATTTTTTAGCTCTTCTAATCTTTGCACTAATTTTACATTGAAAAGATGCCCGGATTTCACCGCTAAAATATGAGCCTTAATTGGCCTACCTAAAAGATAAAGGTCCCCTATCAGATCGAGTATTTTATGACGCACGGGTTCATTAAGAAACCTTAAACCTTCTTTATTGATAACTCCTTTCTCATCGATAACCACCGCATTCTCTAAAGAGCCTCCCTGTACCAGGTTTTTCTTCCTCAACTCCTCTATCTCCTCCATAAAACCGAAAGTCCTCGAAGGAGCGATCTCCTGAATAAAAGTCTCCTCAGTAATGGTAAACTCAGCAAACTGAGATTTAAGGGGAGAGCGAGGAAAATCTACCGTGTAACTAATTCTCAAATTATCATCAGGAAGAACTATCAGCCTTCTATCTCCCTCCTCAATCCAGAGGGGCTTCTCTACTTTAAAAAAATCACGAGGAATAGATTGTTCCATAACTTCTGCCTCTTGAATCAACCTCACAAAAGGAAGGGCGCTTCCATCACCAGCAGGAATCTCCTCTCCATTCATCTTAATATTTATATTATCTATACCTAAACCTGATAAGGCAGCGAGGATATGTTCTATTGTGCAAACCTTAACCTCCCCTTTCCCAATTGCAGTTCCTCGCGTATTACTTACTGCCTTATTCACCCGGGCTTCAACTTTAGGAGAATTCGGTAGATCCTCTCTAACAAAAACCACTCCCTGATATGGAGGCGCTGGCTGGAAGGTAAGTGTAACCTCCTTGCCCGTATGCAATCCTATCCCTTTGTAAGAGATACTATTTTTAATCGTTTTTTGCAACTTTTCCATTCTCTTCCTCTGGTAATTTCTTTTCCAATCTTCTCACTCTCTCCAATAATTGAGGCAGATGATTAATAACTGCCTTTATTCTCTTCTGTTTATAATGAGACCTTGCAGGAAATCCTGAAACAAACTCGCCAGCAGATATATCTTTGGTAACCCCGGACTTAGCAGCAACTATTGCATTATCACCGATATTTACATGGTCGGTTACTCCCGATTGACCAGCGAGGACAACTCCATTACCTATAGTTGAACTTCCCGAAATTCCTACTAAACCCACTATAGCTGTATTCTTACCTATGGTAACATTGTGAGCAATATGGACTAAATTATCAATCTTAGACCCGGAACCTATCCTTGTTGCTCCCATTGTAGCCCGGTCAATAGTCACATTAGCCCCTATCTCCACATCATCGCCTATTACTACTCTACCTACTTGAGGTATCTTATAGTAAGCTCCATCCTCTTTTTTAACAAAACCGAAACCATCTGAACCAATAACTGCCCCCGAATGAATAATTACTCTTTCCCCAATCTTGATGTTATTCAAGATAGTAACTCCCGGATGAAGAAAACTTTCTTTCCCTATGACTACTTTATCGCCCAGGTATACTCCTGCAGAGAGAAACACCTCATCCCCCAATTCTACCTCGTCTCCTATCACCGCATAAGGACCAACAGTTACACTCTTTCCTACTCTTACATTCTTGTTCAATAAAGCTGTGGGATGAATACCGGATACCTTTCGCAGAGGAGGATAGAAAATACTTAGAATCTTAGCAAGGGCCAAACGAGGATTCTTTACTCGAATAATAGGCTTAGAAAACTCTTTTACTTCCGAAGGGACAATAACCGCCGAAGCTTTGCTTTTTACAGCTTCACGCAAGAATTTATTAGAGGCAGCAAGGGCAATCTCTCCTTTTTTTGCCTCTTCTACCTTAGCTACTCCTTCTATTTTTAAGCTCCCATTACCTACCAGTTCTCCTTCTACTAATTTCGCTAACTCTTGCAAACTCTTTTTCATTTAATCCTCTAATTTGGTTTTTCTGGTTTTTCTGGTTTTTCTGGTTTTTCTGGTTTTCCCTCTAATCCTGCTTTTTTAGTCCTTTAGTCCTGGTTTTCCCTCTAATCCTTTAATCCTCTAATCCTGTCTTTAAGGTTGATATTCCTGATTCAAAAGAGATAATACCTTCTCTGTCAAGTCAAATTCGGGCTCCGGAGTAGCATAAATCAAAGCCTCTTTGTGAAAAACAAATCTATAACCTTCTCTTTCAGCTACTCTTTTCACTGCATTACTGATATCTCTTCTTATCTGTTCTGTATACTCTTCCTCCTGCATTCGCAGACTCTTCTCTATAGAAGCGCTCAAATCCTGCAGCTCCTCTCCTAAATCCTGCAATTCTTCTCTCTCTTCCTCTATCTGTCTTAACTTCTCCTCTTTAGCTATATCTGTAAGTAGTGACTCCTTTGTTTTTAATTCCTCTTGAAGAAGCTCCAGCTCTCTTCTCTTATTTTCTAACTCCTCCCTCTTCTTCCTTAAATTTTCTCTCTCATTCTCAAGTTGAGTATTTAATCTTGATTCTAAATCCTTTTTCTTATCATATTCTTGGAAAATCTTTTGTGTATCTACATAAGCAGGCTTGACTACTAAATCTGCCTTCGCTTTTCCAGCAGTCATCACTAAAAGAAAAATTAGTGAAAAAACAAAAAGTAAAAGATAGCCCTTTCTAAAAAATTCCATTACCTTCTCCTTTCGTCATAGTTTAACTTTTCTAAAATTATCTTCTTTCCCTCTAATCCTTTATCCCTTTAATCCTCTAATCCTGCCTTTTGTATTACTTCATCGCTTCCTCCTTTCATACAAGATTTTCTCTCATACCCAAAGATTTTAAAATACTCTTTTCCTTGTTCTGCATAATTACTCTTTCTGCCTCTTCTTTATCAAGATAACCAAGAAGATGGAGAACTCCATGGATAGCTAACAGAGCAAGCTCTTCCCTTAAAGAATGTCCTCTTTCCTTAGCCTCTTCTTCTGCTGCTTCAACAGAAATTATCACCTCACCAAGCAGACTCTCCGTAGAAACAAATTCTCCTCCTAAGGGAAAAGCCAATACATCGGTAACTTTATCCATCCCTCGAAACTTTCTATTCAATTCAACGATTTTCTCATTATCCACCAGAGCCATACTAATCTGTTTATTCGCTTTTATTAACTCTCTTTTTAATGTACATAAGGCTGCTTTCCTCAAAAAATCTATATCCACCGGCTCTCTCTGGCAATTTCTTACCTGAACTTGAGATTTCACTTTCCTCATAATGCACCTTCTACTCATCTACTCACTACTCCTTACAGGGTATCCTCTGCGGGTGTGAACAAGACCGGTAAGAACTCTCGTAAATGCTTCAATTATATCTGCTATCTCTTTTAAAGTTAAATCACATTCCTCTAACTGTCCATCCTTCATTTTATTCTCAACAACCCTTTTTATTTGAGCTTCTATGCCTTTAGAACTCGTAGAGGGAGAGAAACGAAAGTCAGCCTCAACTGAATCCGCCAACATCACAATACCCGCCTCTTTAGTTTGGGGTTTGGGACCCGCATAGCGAAAACTCTCCTCATTTATAGACTCCTTATCCTTTTTAACTTTCAGGAGCGCTTTTCTATAAAAGTAAGCCATTAATCCTTTTCCATGATGTTGTTCAATTATATCAATAACATCTTGAGGTAACCGAGTTTCTTGAGCAAGCTCCACTCCATCCTTCACATGAGAGATAATAATTGTAGAACTTAAGTTTGGGGTTACCCTTTCATGATAATCTTCTTTAGTTGCTCCGGTATTTTCAAAGAAAAAATGGGGACGAAGAACTTTACCAATATCATGATAATAAGCTCCTACTTTACATAAAAGAGGGTTACTTCTTATGCTTTCTGCAGCAGCTTCAGCTAAACTTGCTACTATTACAGCGTGATGATATGTCCCCGGAGCCTCTATAGATAGGCGGCGAAGAAGAGAATGGTTAGGATTACTTAACTCTAATAGCTTAATATCGGTAGTAATACCAAAATATGTTTCTAGATAAGGCAAGAGGGTTAACGCTAAGATACTCGAAAACAGACCGTTTGCTATTCCCCACAAACTCAAAGAGACAATTTTAAGAGGAGAGTAACTACTTAACAATCCCACAGCCCACACAGCACAAACATTGGACACTCCTATATAAATACCCCCTCTACTTAAATCCACTCTTTCATGAATAAAACAGGCACTATATGCTCCTATTATTCCCCCTACCATTAATACAGGGATAAGGGGCAAACTTCCTGCATTAATGCTGAAAAGAAGGCTTAAAAATAGAGTAACTACCAGGGATAGAGGAAATTCAAAGAAAAGAGAAAAGAGAATAGATAAAAAAGGGAGAGGAATAAAGTAAATAGATATATTAGGCAGAAGAATAATAACCCTTCCCATCAAACAAGTTAAGATAATTAAGATTAAGGATAAAAATAAAAGTTTGGGAGAAAGAGACCGGGGATAAAAGTGTCGCCAGTAAATGAATAAGATAATAATAAAAAGAGTTATGAGAATAATCATCCCCAATTTATTAAAAAGAGTTATTCCCTTCGCCGAAGGCAGGAGAAAAAGCAACGATAAGCAGGTTCCTAAACCTATACCCCACGCCCATTCCCACAAGTGAGAGCTCTTAAATAAGGATTTGAGTTTAAAACTCTTCCCATCCTCTTTTTTATCTGTCTTAACTCTTTTTAATCTTTTTTTCATAAATTTCATAGGATTTTACAATTTCTTGAACTAATCTATGCCTTACCACATCTTTCTGGGTAAGATAGATAGTTTCTATTCCCTTTATTCCTTTAAATAGGGGCTGCACCTCAACTAAACCTGAACTCTTATGCTCAGGAAGATCGATCTGGGTAATATCCCCAGTAATTACTACCTTTGAACCAAACCCTAACCTTGTTAAAAACATCTTCATTTGCTCATAGGTTGTGTTTTGCGCCTCATCAAGTATAATAAATGCATCATTTAAAGTACGTCCTCTCATATAAGCAAGAGGAGCAATTTCAATGATTCTCCTCTCCAGAAGAGTCTGAAATTTTTCAGCGAAGATTAAATCGTATAAAGCGTCATATAAAGGGCGAAGATAAGGCTCTACTTTCTCCTCCAGACCCCCAGGCAGATATCCTAACCTCTCTCCTACCTCTACTGTAGGTCTGGTCAGGATTATACGAACCACTTCCTTATTTTCTAAAGCAGCTACAGCCATAGCCACTGCTAAATAAGTCTTGCCTGTTCCTGCAGGACCTATACTGAATACTACACTATTATTCTCCATTGCCCCGACATATCTTTTTTGACCTTCAGTTCTCGGCTTTATTTTTCTCCCATGAAGCGTGGTAAATATAACCGGGGAAGAAACCCCCTCTGATAATCCCTCTTTACCCTGTTTTATCCTTTTTAGGGTAACCTTCAATTCCTCTTTTGAAAGCGTATATCCTTTATGTATCTGGGAGAGAATTTCCTTAATAACTTCTTCTGCCTCTCTTATCTCCTCTTCTTCACCTTTAATCTTCAAGAAGTTATCTCGCAGGACAAACTCTACTTCCAACTCTTTTTCTATTAACTTTAAGTTTTCATCCCCCTTTCCACACACAAGGAGAATATTCCCTTTTTCCTCTATTTTTATCTTTTTTTCTTTCAATCTCCCCT
>JAYEHT010000044.1:0-4495 GCA_034659655.1 Candidatus Aerophobota bacterium
TTTTATTTCTATTTTTTAGAACTTTATCAGCCTCATTCTCATCTTTAATTATCCAATTTTCTAACTCATTCCAATAATTCAAGAGCCTCTCGTAGTATAGAATTTCTGTAGATGTTCCTTCTGTCCAGTTTTTAAGAATTTCAGTAGTTATTTTAATTTGATGTTTACGATAAGGAAGAAATTTTTCAGTGCCAAAGATGTATATGGGTTTCGGGTTATTTGATTCTCCATAACGGTTGACTCTGCCTGCTGATTGAATAAGTGAATCGAGAGGGGCAACTTCTCTTATCATTGCATCAAAACTGACATTTACCCCCGCTTCTATCAATTGAGTGGTAACTATAACTCCGGGCTTTCTTTCCAAAAATTCTTTTAAGTTCCTTAATTTATTGCGTTTATCTCTAAATATGTATCTGGCATGGAAGAGAAACTTATTCGCATATTCTATTTGCTCAAAGATTTCCTGAGCTCGTCGTACAGTGTTTACAACGATTGCGATTTTATCCTTATCTTCAATATGCTTTTTTATTACTTCCCTGGCATCATCTGATAAAATACCATCTCTCAAAAGAGGAATATTAAGATAATCTAAATTAAAATACGTCCTGGAATATTTGCTGAAGAAATCTCTAATTTTATTTTTAAAAGGTTCTATTATCATTCCCTTTAAGTTTTCTCTAAAAAAGCTTGGGATAGTAGCTGACATTACCACTAAATTGCATGAATTGGTATATTCTGGAAATAATTTTGAAAATAACAAGAGCATAAATGGAGAATATAGTTGCGGTTCATCAAGGATCAGAGAAGAATAATATAAGGGAAATTCTTTCAACGGATATCTGTCTATGTTCAGCCATGTTATAAGTATTTGATCAAGTGTGGTCACAATGATCGGTGCGTTAAAGTATTTAGCATCCTGGTAAGCAATCTGCCCATATTCTGGTTCTTCTATTGTTTTAAGGGCAAGGTATCTGGACGTATACCATTTAACATTCTCATCACCTAATTCCTTCTTAAGTCTCTCATAAACATCCTCTATTATGGTAGTTATAGGAAGTGTATAAATTATCTTCCTTCTCCCTGTTTTAAATGCATATGTTGTGCCTATGTACGTCTTACCAAATCCTGTTGGCATCTCAAGGAGTATATTATCTTTGCATTGTTTAGTGAGAGCAACATATGAGTGAACCTCACTCCTTGAAGGTTCTGCGATATTTATTCCCTTTTTGTAGAGGTTAGATTCAATTTTCTTCATTTCTATTTTCTCCCCAGCAGCGGAAGCCCAATCGGCTTTAACCAGGGTATTATATATAGCTACAAATATCTTTCTCGAATTTGTATCCCCTTTTACGAAATTGCTAATCTGCCAATTACAAATTTCTTCAATATGCCCCTTTACCCAACGTTTAAGCTCTTCAAAAATTCCTTCTTCCAAAATATTTAGTCCCCATCTACTTAACAATTTATTTACTAACTCAAATGTTTGCGGATTAAAATGGATTTTTTTATACTCAACCCTACTTGCTATCTGAGATGCAAGGTGTTCCTCAAGACTTTGATGTGGAACACTATGATGCGAAAGCAGTGAAAAAGCTGCAAGCGCAAGAATCTTGTTTTCGCAAAACTCCAATCCCATTTTCTTTCTTACTACTAAGAGAAAAAAAGGTAGAGAAAGTGCAGAATGAGAGAGAGTGGGTTTTCTATCTTCTTGCAAGGCTTTTTGTACGGAGCTTTCGCCTTTACCTATATCGTGAAGGAGTCCCAGAAGCTGCATCATCTCTATAAATTCTGGCCACTTAATCTGAGAGCGGATTTCTTTTTTTAACTCCTGAGGTATTGCTTGGAGAATATTTTCGGAGACTTCCGGAAGGTGTTCTTCAAGATACTGAGGAGGCTTTCCCGGTCTTGCTATTAATCTCATATTACTGTAACCTCGCAAGGATGTCTAAACCCTTCAGAAGGTTTAACAAGTTCGATGGAGCCTTTAGCAGCTAGGGCTCCATATACCTTTTTCAGTATCCTTCGAGGGCTTTCTTTGTCTTTTGCTAATTCCAAAGGAACTCCAATGAATACTTGGGGAGGAGGCATTTTTACCTTTGATGGCAATGAAAAAGGAGGTATTCTATTTCCGGTAAAAGTTATTATACCCCTCGGTTTTTTTATTCTCACCAGTTTCTCCTCTCGCACTCCTTGAATAAGTTTGATATTTTTTATCAAAAATTCGTTCTTACCCATATAAATTGGAAACTCAAAATCCCTTTTTTTGACTCGGCTGGCTATTTCATCAATTATCTCTTTATTCTGTGAAGCGAGTACAATTTCATAATAAGGTCTTACAAGGATTTCAAAGCGCTCTGGGCGCAATTGTGGCGTTTTATCCTTGTATGCAAGAACATAAGCATACTCTATTATCTTGTCATCATGTTTCCATTCAGGCATAGCTATCTTGAATAAACTGACATTTAAGAGTGTTCTTTCCTCATCCCAACCTAGCATTGCACCGATCATACCAACTATAGCAGGCTTAGGTGGGAATGGATAGCTTTGTTTGTAGATGGTTGTATATGGGTTTCTGAAATGCCCCAATAGGCCCTCTATTTTTAAATATATCGACCACATTAGTCTTGTCCTCCTTATATATACATCACGGACTTAAATTTACTTTTAACGTTTTCACATATGCTACTATCTTTAGCTTCCTTCCCCTTTCAACAGTTCGTCCTTAAGATTTGTAAGACTCTTAATAGTTACCTTGCCTTTTAAGCTACTATCAAGTTCCTTTTCTATTTCCTTCTGAAGTTCAGGTATACTCCCCTCAAAAAGACTTTCAAATATACCTATATAGATTTTGAGGATATCTTCTCTATAAAAATTCATCCTCTCTGTGAGTGAGTTAGGTTCAATCGAAAATACTACCTTACCAGATGCTATTGAGACAATTTTCTCTTTATTTTCCCGCTCGTCTTTCTCTTTTTGAAGCCTAACTTCTTTAAATCTAACAGTCAAATCGTTCTGCAAGGCGTCATAGAGCATTATGTTTGATTTAGAAAAAATCCCGATCATCATCAGTTTTGGTGAGAGCGGTGGTTTATAAGCTCCGGGTGCAAATTTGCCAAGATAGAAAAGCGATTCAAAAAATAATCTCATTCGGCGTTCACGCTCTTTTCCGTCCACAATATCTTCAAACTTCAACGATTTATCCTTTTGCGGAATCGCTTCCTTGCCGATTCTTCTTATATCACACCAGATCGGCAATACGAAACTGTTGGTATAGAGTCTTCTCGTAACCATTGCTCCACCCGCTTCTTTTCCAGTGGGACTTATGATAGAAGTCATAAAATCTGTATCATCAGGATATTCAAATAAGCCAATTGCTCCGGTGCTTCTAATTGGGCCAGGTCGTGCTTTTACTTTTGCAGCATGCAAGTAACCGAATAGATCGTCATCTATGCAAGATTTTGGGTCATATTTTAAGTCCCCTGGTTTTAGCCGTTTTCCTGGGTCATATTTAGCTATATCTACCCCTTCTCCTTTATCTATCCAATAGTCTCTCATCATCCTGAATATGGCTTGAGAACTAATTCTTGGAACAACTGTTCCGTCTTCAAGATGTATCGTCTTTACATCTATTTCTGTGGGTCCTCCTTCACCAGCATTTATATTAGCTGATTCGACACGGAAGATATCCACAACCTCTGCCCATCTTCCATTTAATATTTCCTTAATCATGATTACCTCCTTCTTTCTTAAAATACCCATAATAACCAAAATATACACCTGTCAAGAATGCATTTCTCCATGAAGTTCTTGTTTTGTCACATAGAAATCCAAGTATTTCTGTTTTAATGTTCCACTTGAGGTCTTTTTCTGATTGCATCTTTCTCAACATTTTTCTCATTATGGTAAGGAATCCATCAGCAGTAGGACTGTCAAGCTTTATTACCATATTATCAAACCACTTCTCACTAGTTCCTTCTTTAACTCTTTTTTCTTTTAATTTTAATTCTGCCCACGCATTACCAAACCTTCTTCCAGCTTTAACAATTTCCTCTGCTATTATACTTATAGTTTTTGCTTCAGCCATGTTTACCTCCCTTCAAAAAATGCTTTTATATAGGAGTAACCCCACAATTGAGGAAATTTTCCTCCTTTTTTCTTTGTACCTATTTCTTTGCGTAAGATCCTGTGCAAGAAAGTAAAATCTATCTCACCTTCTGTCAACGCCTTACTTAAAAATCTAAAAATGAGTTTGTAACCGTTTATTTTCTGGACATCTTTAAATTCCTTAACAAAGAAGGCTAATCTCTGCTTAAAATTTCTGATTGTTCTAAGCCAATCTTTGCTTCTTAGTTTCTCACCTACTTTAGCCAAAAAGTCTAATCTTGTAATAATTATCTGGTCGGTAATTGTCTCAGTCCCTCCAGATGCATCAGCAAACGTCATATATATTGCAGGTCTTGTCTTACCTTCCCAATAAGGCAAATAAGTATGAACC
>JAYEHT010000045.1:0-22033 GCA_034659655.1 Candidatus Aerophobota bacterium
AGGAGGACAGAGATTGTAGGATAAAGGGTGGTAGATAGATAGTGGGTTTTGTTTGGTGGGTTGGGAGGAGAGGGGACTAAGTTTTTTGGGAGAGAAGCGGGAAGTGGTAGAAATATGACGTTAGAGACTTAGGTTTTTTGGCTCCCCGGGCAGGACTCGAACCTACAACCTAGTGGTTACAGTTATCCTTGAGTTTTCTCAAGGACTGGACTATCTCTTCACCGTCTTCACTTATAGTGAGATTAGGTGTCGGGCGCTAAAAAGGCTTATTGGTGGAGATCCTCATCCCTTAGTCTCTGCGCGTTCCTATCTACTTATCTTCTCCTTCGATAGGCTTCGCTCAAGGTTACCATATTTCTTTTTTTAGAAACTTAGGTTTCCTTGAATTCACCCGATTTTTCAACTACGGTTTCCCGCAGAAGCTGCAATTTTTTACAGCCACCCGCTCTACCATTGAGCTACCGGGGAATCATTATCTATTCTACAACAAATATTAAAAAAGGCAACCTTACCGGTTGCCTGAAAAGTCCCGGCAGTGCCCTACTCTCCCACAAGTCAAAGCTTGCAGTACCATCGGCGTTAGGGAGCTTAACTTCCGTGTTCGGGATGGTAACGGGTGTTTCCTCCCTGCTCTAACCACCGGGAAAACTTTATATTTGCGCTTAGATAACTGCATAGGACAGGCTACTTAATGTCAAATCCTCGACTTATTAGTACCAGTAAGCTGAACACGTTACCGTGCTTACACTACTGGCCTATCAACCTGGTAGTCTACCAGGAGTCTTACTTCCTTAACGGAAAGAGAGATCTAGTCTTGGGGTGGGCTTCCCGCTTATATGCTTTCAGCGGTTATCCCGTCCAAACTTAGCTACCCAGCGATGCCACTGACGTGACAACTGGTACACCAGAGGTTTGTCCATCCCGGTCCTCTCGTACTGGGGACAGCTCCCCTCAAATCTCTTACGTCCACGGCGGATAAGGACCAACCTGTCTTGCGACGGTTTAAACCCAGCTCGCGTACCGCTTTAATAGGCGAACAGACTAACCCTTGGGACGTGCTACCGCCCCAGGATGCGATAGGCCGACATCGAGGTGCCAAACCTCCCCGTCGATGGGAACTCTCGGGGGAGATAAGCCTGTTATCCCCGGGGTACCTTTTATTCGTTGAGCGACGGCCCTCTCACACAGAACCGCCGGATCACTAAGCCCTGCTTTCACATCTGCTTGAGATGTCTCTCTCACAGTTAAGTTCCCTTATGCCTTTATACTCTTCACGCGATTTCTATACGCGTTGAGGGAACCTTTGGACGCCTCCATTACTCTTTAGGAGGCAACTGCCCCAGTCAAACTGCCCATCAAACACTGTCCCCCATCCGGATAACGGATGCAGGTTAGAATCCCAACGCAACAAAGGTGGTATTCCACTGGCGGCTCCAGAGGAGCTAGCGCCCCTCCTTCTCAGCCTCCCACCTATCCTATATAAGCTACATCAAGACCCAATGTCAGACTACAGTAAAGGTCCCGGGGTCTTTCCGTCCTGCCGTGGATAATCGGTATCTTCACCGATATTACAATTTCACCGAGTCCCTCGTTGAGACAGCGCCCAAGTCGTTAGGTCATTCGTGCGGGTCGGAACTTACCCGACAAGGAACTTCGCTACCTTAGGACTCTTATAGTTAGAGCCGATGTTAACTGGGGCTTTGGTTTGGAGCTTACACCCCGCCCCTTAACCTTCCAGCACTGATCAGACTTCAGCCTCTATACATCCTCTTACGAGTTAGCAGAGACTTGTGTTTTTAGTAAACAGTCGCTTGGGCCCATTTATTGCAGCCTCCTCACGCTTCTTAAGTTGCAAGCAACTTAATACAACGCTAACGAGGCACCCCTTCTCCCAAAGTTACGGGGCCACTTTGCCTAGTTCCTTAACGAGGGTTCTCTCGAGCGCCTTGGTGCGTTTACACCAGCCTACCTGTGTCAGTTTGCGGTACGGTCACCTGAACGTATCGCTTAGAGGCTTTTCTTGGCAGCTGAACTCGATCTCTTCGTCCCTTAAAGGGAACCCCCATCACAGCTCAGGATTAACGGTTTTCCGGATTTACCTGGAAAACCTCCTTTACTGCTTGGACCCAATAATTCAAGATCGGGCAGACCTATCCTTCTGCGTCACCCCTTCACTTAGCACCGTTCAGGTGGTGCCGGAATTTTCTCCCCGGCTATCCATCGCCTACGCTACTAGCCTCGGCTTAGGACCGACTTACCCTGGGCGGATTAGCCTTCCCCAGGAAACCTTAGGCTTTCGGCGCAAGGTTTACTCTTCCTTGTCTCGTTACTCATGCCGGCATACTCTCTTCTACTTCGTCCAGGTACCTTGCGGTTCCCCTTCACTCTACCGTAGAATGCTCCCCTACCAAGCCACATAGCCCAAAGTCCTAAGTCAAAGACCCAGGACATAGGACTTAGAATCTTAATGGCTTCCGCGGTTTCGGTAATAGACTTAAGCCTCGTTGAATTTTCGGCGCAAGATCGCTCACCCAGTGAGCTGTTACGCACTCTTTAAAGGATGGCTGCTTCTAAGCCAACCTCCTGGCTATCTAAGTAACCTCACATCCTTTTCCACTTAGCCTATTTTAGAGACCTTAACCGACGGTCTGGGCTGTTTCCCTCTCGACCACGGAGCTTATCCCCCGCAGTCTGACTCCTGTGCTAAAGATAAGCGGTATTCGGAGTTTGATTGATAAAGAGACCCGAAGACCCCTCAATCATTCAGTGCTCTACCCCCGCCATCCATACACAAGGCTAGCCCTAAAGCTATTTCGGGGAGAACCAGCTATTTCCGGGTTTGATTAGCCTTTCACTCCTACCCACAGCTCATCACTCGACTTTTCAACGCCGGGGTGTTCGGGCCTCCATACACGGTTAAATGTACTTCACCCTGGCCATGGGTAGATCACCCGGTTTCGGGTCTACTTAAAGCAACTTTACGCCCATTTAGGACTCGCTTTCGCTACGGCTCCGAGAATTAACTCTCTTAACCTTGCTACTCTAAGTAACTCACCGGCCCATTATGCAAAAGGTACGCGGTCACTCACTTAAAAATTAAGCTCCCACTGCTTGTAAGAGTAAGATTTCAAGTTCTATTTCACTCCCCTCCCGGGGTTCTTTTCACCTTTCCCTCACGGTACTTGTTCACTATCGGTCACCAGAGAATATTTAGCCTTGGAAGGTGATCCTCCCAGCTTCCCACCGGATTCCTCGTGTCCAATGGTACTCAGGTTTAACGAGCAGAAAAACTCATCTTTTTTCAAGCACGGGACTATTACCCTCTCTGGTTGGCCTTTCCAGTACCATTACTCTAAAAGATAAGTTTTTCTTCCCTCACCGCAATTATTGGGATTCATTAAACCTACAACCCTGGATGAGCAACGCTTGCGGGCTCTCACACTCATCCAGTTTGGGCTCTTCCCTTTTCGCTCGCCGCTACTCGGGGAATCACATCTGTTTTCTCTTCCTCAGAGTACTGAGATGGTTCAATTCCTCTGGTTCGCTCTTACACCCTATGTATTCAGATGTAAGTGATGCAGCATTACCTGCACCGGCTTGCCCCATTCGGAAATCCCCGGATCAAAGCCTGTTAGACGGCTCCCCGAGGCTTATCGCAGCCAACCACGTCCTTCATCGCTTTCTGGTGCCAAGGTATCCATCTTACTCCCTTAGTAATTTGACAATTAAGAATAACCTATCACTATGCAGTTGTCAAAGAGCAAAATATACATCTATTTTATCTTTTTTTCTCTAATCCTTTACCTCTTTAATCCTGTTTTTTTGGTGGAGATGAGCAGATTTGAACTGCCGGCCTCCGCCTTGCAAGAGCGGCGCTCTCCCAACTGAGCTACATCCCCTGGTGGGCCTTCCTGGACTTGAACCAGGGACCTTACCCTTATCAGGGGTACGCTCTAGCCACCTGAGCTAAAGGCCCATAAAAAGATAGAGTAGACAGCATTTTTAAACTTTAAAGGATTTTTCTATCCCTTGAAAGGAGGTGATCCAGCCACACCTTCCGGTACGGCTGCCTTGTTACGACTTCATCCCCCTTGCCAGACACACCTTCGATATCCTCCTTCTTACCGAAGCAAGTTAGTTGAATATCTTCGGATGCATCCAACTCGGGTGGTGTGACGGGCGGTGTGTACAAGGGCTGAGAACGTATTCACCGTGGCATAGCTGATCCACGATTACTAGTAATTCCGGCTTCATGCAGGCGAATTGCAGCCTACAATCCGAACTGGGGCTAGTTTTAAGGATTTGCTCCGGATCGCTCCTTTGCTTCCTTTTGTCCTAACCATTGTAGCACGTGTGTGGCCCAGGACATAAGGGGCGTGATGACTTGACGTCATCCTCATCTTCCTCCGCTTTAAGGCGGCGGTCCCCTTAGAGTACCCGGCATTCCGAAGAATCCGCTGGCAACTAAGGGCAAGGGTTGCGCTCGTTAAGGGACTTAACCCAACACCTCACGGCACGAGCTGACGACAGCCATGCACCACCTGTGCTAGCTTCCCTTTCCGAAGAAAAGGATCGCTTCCCTTTCGGGTCACTACTACTAGCATGTCAAGCCCTGGTAAGGTTTCTCGTTTTGCGTCGAATTGAACCACGTGCTCCACTACTTGTTCAGCCCCCCGTCGATTCTTTTGAGTTTTAGCCTTGCGACCGTACTCCCCAGGCGGGATACTTAACGCGTTAGCTTCAGCACAGAAGGTAATGCTCCCCCCATACCCAGTATCCATCGTTTAGGGCTAGGACTACCGGGGTCTCTAATCCCGATCGCTCCCCTAGCTTTAGTACCTCAGCGTCAGGAACAAGCTAGGAAACCGCCTACGCTACTGGCGTTCCTCTGGATATCTGCGCATTTCACCGCTACTCCCAGAGTTCCGTTTCCCCCTCTTGTTCTCTAGTTATATAGTATCAAAGGCACTTCCTACCTTGAAAGCAGGACTTTCACCTTTGACTTATATAACCGCCTACGTACCCTTTACGCCCAGTGAATCCGAACAACGCTCGCTCCCTACGTATTACCGCGGCTGCTGGCACGTAGTTGGCCGGAGCTTCCTCTGGAGGTACCGTCAACCGATCCGAAGATCAACCATCGTCCCCCCTGACAGGACTTTACAACCCGAAGGCCTCCATCGTCCACGTGACGTCGCTCCGTCAGGCTTTCGCCCATTGCGGAAGATTCCCTACTGCTGCCTCCCGTAGGAGTCTGGGCCGTGTCTCAGTCCCAGTGTGGCCGTACGCCCTCTCAGGCCGGCTACCCATCATCGCCTTGGTGAGCCATTACCTCACCAACTAGCTAATAGGACGCGAACTCATCCTTAAGCGAAGAGCCAGAAGCTCAACTTTGGTTAAGAAACATTCGCCTCTTAACATTATCAGGTATTAGCACCTATTTCTAGGCGTTATCCCGGTCTTAAGGGTAGATTATCCACGCGTTACTCACCCGTTCGCCGCTAATTAGTAAAGAGTGAGAAGTTTTGAGTAAAGAATAAATCCCCTGCTCTCTACTTAACACCCTCAACTAATCCGCTCGACTTGCATGTATAAAACACGCCACCAGCGTTCATTCTGAGCCAAGATCAAACTCTCCAAAGAATCATTTTTTCAAATTAGGGCTGTCTACTCTACCAAATTTTCAAAGATCCTGTAAAGACTATTTTAAATTATAATCTATTTTTTTTATCTGTCAAGGGGGGTGCTCACATTTTTTAAAATAAGTTAACGGATAAATATTCAGTGAGCTCTGTTCTTGTTTAAGCGAATCTGAAACCTCTGAGAAGATGAGGATTGTTCTCAACTCATTTATTTTGCAACTTTGTTGCTTCCACCGTATTCTTTAAAAGCATAGTGGTGGTTACCGGACCCACTCCTCCGGGAACAGGGGTAATATAGGAGGCTCTTTTTCTGGCAACTTCAAACTCAACATCTCCCACAATCTTTCCTTCTACTCTATTAATCCCTACATCTATAACTATGGCTCCTTCCTTAACCCATTCTCCTTTAATTAAGTTTGCCTTCCCCACAGCTACAATCAATATTTCAGCACCTTTAACATACTGAGGAAGGTCACCTCTTTCACCAGTGGCAATATGACAGACGCTAACGGTAGCAAATTCATAAAGAAGCAAAAGAGAGACAGGCTTTCCCACAATATCGCTATGACCTACCATAGTTACTCTCTTGCCGTAAAGGTCTACTTTTGTAGAGTTTATTAGCTCTATTACCGCCATTGCTGTGCAGGGACCTAATCCTGGCTTGCCATACACTATTAAACCCATATTACCCGGAGAGACACCTTCAGCATCCTTGGAAGGGTCTATTCTCCATTGAAGAGCCTGAGTATTGAGATGGGAAGGTAGAGGCATCTGAAGAATTATTCCATTCACCTTTTTATCTTCGTTCAGCTTGTCAATAAATTTCTCCAGCTCTTTCTGAGAGATGGATGCATCAAATTGATGAAGAGTATAGCCAATTCCAACCTTCTCAGAAGCTCTTTTTTGAGAGCGGATATACACTTTAGAGCCGGGATCCTCCCCCACCTGCAGCGCAGTAAGGCAAGGAGTGATGCCTTTGCCTTTTAGCTTCTCCACATCTTCCTTTATATCTTCTCTTATCTTTTCTGCAATTTTCCTACCTTCTAAAAGCTTTGCTTCCATTTAATGCTCCTTTTTAATAAGTTCGGAGGCTTTAAGCACTTCAGGGACATACCTTTCCCATCCTAAGGGCATAATATGAACCCCCTGGCAAAGATTCTTCATCCCTTTAATTAATTCAGAAGCAATTTGGATGCTTACCTTGGCTCTCTCACCCTTTTTTGCTTCTCTCATCATTTTAATATACCTTTCGGGGACAGAAACCCCTGCGACCTTATCATTCATATACTTAGCCATTCCTGCTGATTTTAAGAGAACTATCCCCCCTAAAATGGGTACTTTAAATTTCTCCGCTTTATTCATAAATTCTTCAAATTCTCCTAAATCATAGACAGCCTGTGTCTGGAAAAATTTTGCTCCTACTTCGATCTTCTTCTCCATCTTGATTAACTGAGGTTGTAAGGGGTCCGCCCCGGGATTGACCACTGCTCCCAGACAAAACTCTGGCTTTCCATCCAGTTCATTCCCCTTCATATCCTTTCCTTCAGCTAAGGTAGAGGCAACCTTTAAGAGACTCACTGAATCCAGGTCAAAAACAGGCTTTGCCTCTGGATGATCTCCCAAAACTGGATGGTCCCCGGTTAAAATTAAGACATTCTTTATCCCTAAAATATAGGCACTTAAGAGGTCTGATTGCAGGGCAAGTCTATTTCTGTCTCTGCAGGTTATCTGAAAAATCGGCTCCAGCCCCCTTTCTGCTAAAAGATGACAAACCACTAAGGAGCCGAGCCTCATTACAGAACTCTGCAGGTCAGTAACATTAAACCCGTCTACTTTCCCCTTTAAAGTTTCTGCTTCTTCCAGATGCTTATCAATGTTTACTCCCTTAGGAGGTCCTACCTCAGAAGTGATGAGAAAATTTCCGTTTTTTAATTTTTCTGCAAAACTCATCTTTTAACCTCTTCTCGTGATAAAGATTCTGTAATTATTTTCTGGTAGTTTCTCGGCGAGAGAACCTTCTTTAATATACCTAATTTGCCTGATTTCTTTAACCTTTCGTAAATTAAAATCCAGGCACAGTCAGCTTCAGGGTCTACCTCACATTTTCCATCCTTTGCCCCTCCACAGGCACCATTTAAGAGTCCCTTGGGACAATTTGTGAGAGGGCAGATTCCCCCGGTATAGTTCAAATAACACTCTCCGCACTGATCACAATCAAAATCCTGAACCCTGAGTCCTTGAAAGCCTTTAAGATAAAGAGTATCGCAGGCTGTATAGACAGGTTTATCTTCTAATAAGGAGGAGACAATTTGAACTCCTACCCCACAGGAGAAGACAAGGACTGCCTCAGCTTCTTCTATTTTCTTGGAATAGTAGCGAAGATACTCTTTAACGAATTCCCTGTTGCATAAATAATCTAAAGATACTCTACCAATAATCTCCTCTTTTAATCTGTTTATAAACCTTTCTACATCTTCCGCAGGGAAATAGACTTCTTCACAGCCAGGACATTCAATGATAAAAAGCCTTTTTAAGGAGATTTTTGGCAGTATCTCCTCCTCAGGCTTTATTTGAGTTATGAGCATACTCTTTCTCCTTTTTAATAAAACCTAAAAGGGAAATCTTTGAAGAACAGATAAACTCACAACACCCACACTCTATACAGTTCTCCACCTGGTATTCTATTCCCTTTTCCCACTCTCCTCTTTTTCCATAAAAAGCATAATAAAGGGGATATAGCTCCATCGGACAAACCTCTACACAGCGACCGCATCTTATGCACTCCCTCTCTTCGGAAGCCTCTACAGGGAACTTTCTTAAAAGGGTAAGTCCTGTTGTTCCCTTGATGATGCCGGAATTCAGGCTTAATTGAGAAGTTCCCATCAGAGGACCGCCCATCTTCAGCTCATACTCTTTAAAGAGCTCCTCTCCTTTATTGCCAAAAGAGTATTCAACAATCTCCTTAAAGGGAGTTCCCATCTTCATAAGGTAATTTCCCGGTTTAATTGCCCCATCTCCAGACACAGTAACAACTCTTTGAATTAAAGGAATACCCTTCATAATCGCCTCATAAATAGCAAAGACTGTAGCCACATTTAAGACAATCACTCCCACATCCAGAGGAAGCCCCTTTTCAGGAACTTCTCTACCGGTAATCCTCTTAATTAACATCTTTTCTGCGCCTTGAGGATACTTGGTCTTCAAGCTTGCTACTTCTACAGATGAGGACTTATGAGGAGAACTTTTTAAGATTGTGAGAGCCTCTAATTTATTATCCTCAACCCCTATAAAAATCTTCTTCACCCCTAAGATTTTCTCAACTATGCTTATTCCAGTGAATATCTCTTTCGGGTGTTCTATCATCATCCTGTTGTCGCTATTCAGGTAAGGTTCACACTCACATCCATTAATGATTAAAGTATCTATAGGTTTAGGAGGGGAAAGCTTCACATAGGTGGGAAACATCGCTCCCCCGAGACCAACAATTCCCTTCTCCCTTATCATCTTTAGTAAACCATCTTTGGGTAAATTTTCAAAATCTTTGCCAGGTTTAATTGAGGAATCAAATTTATTTTCTCCATCATTTTCTACGGTTACAGCTAAATCTTTCTTTAAAGAGAGGGGATGAATCTCCTCTTTCAGAGAAATTACCTTTCCGCTTATACTTGAATGAACAGGGGAAGAGATAAAGCCATCGGCTTCTCCAATCTTCTGCCCAACTCTTATTTTATCACCCGGTTTAACCAGAGGCTTAGCTTTTTTTCCTGTATGTTGGGAAAGAAAGATAGTCACTATTTTTGGCTCTGGAAAACTCTCTACTCTCTTCTCTTCGGTCTCCTCCTTTTTCTCCAAGGGATGAAAACCTCCATAGAAGCTTTCGTCTCTAAAAGTCTGATTCTGCAAAGACAAATCCTTTTGAAGCTTTAAAGGTGGTTTAGAGTAGTCCCTTATTTGAGGGGACTCTAAAATTAATTTTCTTCCCTGTTTTTTAACTCGCTCATAAATTTTTTCCCAGGCACAGTCAAGATCAGGATTCACCTCACATTTTCCATTCTTCGCCCCTCCACAGGGGCCATTTAAGAGTCCCTTGGGACAATTTATGAGAGGGCAGATTCCCCCGGTTAAATTTAAGTAGCACTGGCTACAGCCGCAACATTTCTCTTTTTCAAGAGAGATGCCGTGATAACCAACCTCACTGGTGGAATTTCCACTTTGAGGCAGAGAATCTGCTAAGGTATAAACGAGCTCTCCTTCCAGAGTTTGAGCAACAAATTGAACTCCCAAACCGCAAGATATTACTCCTACACTATCACAGATAGAAAGGTCTAAACTCGAAATCTTCTTCTTAGATAAGAAGTCGTTGCACAAAAAGTCGACTCCCAGGCTGCCGACAATTTTTTGAGAATCTTCTCCTAAGATATCTAAAAGCTCATCGAACTCTTCTACTCTATCCTCCTCAAACTTTTTGTAGCACTTACGACAGTAAAGGATAAATATCTTACCTACTCCTTTAAAGACCTCCCTAATCTCCTCTGCAGGTTTTAATCTGAATTTTGTATAATCAACTAAATTTACTTCTCCCATTTTTAAAACAACCCTTTTATTTTTCCTGTCTCTGGGTCAATATCAACATCAACAAAGGCTGGTCGGGTAGGTAGACCCGGCATAGTTTGCATAGCTCCACAGATAGGATAGAAAAACCCGGCTCCAACCGATGCTCTGATATCCCTCACAGGAAGTTTATAATTCCGAGGCACACCTTTCCAATCAGGATCGTGAGAAAGTGAGAGGTGGGTTTTGGCTACATTGACAGTCATTCTACTGAACCCCAGGTCGGTATAAAGTTTTATCTTTCTGTTAGTTCCAGAGGAATACTCCACTCCATCAGCAAGATAAACTTTCCTGGCAATGGTCTCAATCTTCTCTTTAATAGAAATATCATCTGGAAAGAGAAATTTCATCTCATGAGGTTTTTCCACTGCTTTTAATACCTCATTAGCTAAATCCAGTGCCCCATCTTCTCCTTTTGCCCAGGCCTCTGAAACAGCAACCCCATCAGCTCCAGATTCTAAAGCTTTCCTTTTCACAAGCTCAATTTCCCTGTCAGTATCTGAAGTGAATCTGTTAATAGCCACTACTGCCGGGAGACCATACATTTTTACAATTTGAATGTTACGAGCTAAATTCTCGCATCCCTTTTCCACTCCTGGAAGATTCTCCGTCTCGATCGCCTTTTTAACAGCAGATAAAGGCATTCCTGGACGGAGGTGAAAGACCCCACCATGTTCTTTGAGAGCTCTGATAGAGGCAACAATTACAGCACAATCCACTTTTCCTCCACTCTGGCGAGAAGCTACATCGATTAGTTTTACAAAGCCGCAATCGGCTCCAAATCCGCTTTCAGTTACTACATAGTCAGCTAACTTCAGAGCTACCATATTAGCCATAACAGAGTTATTACCATGAGCTACATTGGCAAAAGGAAATCCATGGCAAATCATAGGATGCCCTTCAGTAGATTGGACAAGGTTGGGTTTCAAGGCATCCCTGAGCAGAACCGTCATTGCTCCTGCTACCTTAAGGTCCTCACAAGTGACGGGCTTATTATCGTAGGTATAGCCCACAACTGTTCTGCCTATTCTTTCTCTAAGATCTTTAAGGCCAGTAGTAAGAGCCTGTATAGCTGCTGTTTCGGTAGCTACAGTTATATCAAAGTTAGCTACCCGGGGATATCCGTTTCTTCTTCCACCTAATCCTAACACCACCTCTCTTAAGGCCCGAGAGTTCAAATCCTGACAATAAGTCCAGTTAATATTTAATGGGTCAATGTTCAGTCTGTTTTTGTGGAGAATGCTGGCATCTATAGCTGCAGCACACAGATTATGGGCAGTTTCTACCGCATGGACATCACCTGTAAAATGAAGATTTATATTTTCCATTGGTAGAGCTTGAGAATAACCACCACCGCTTGCTCCTCCTTTTATGCCAAAAGTTGGTCCTTTGGAAGGTTGACGGAAGGTATTAATTACCCTTTTACCTTTTTGATGCATCAGTTTATACAATCCCTGACCCAGACCAAAAGCAGTCACTGTCTTTCCTTCTCCTAAAGGAGTGGGGGTAATAGCGGTAACAGTGATAAGTTTACCATTGGGTCTATCTTTCAGTCTCTCCAGAACCTTGTTATAATTAATCTTAGCCATGTACCTTCCATAAGGTTCAAGTTCCTCATCTAAAATTCCTGCATCCTTAGCTACCTCGTTTGTTGGTCTTAGCTCAGCTTCTTGAGCGATTTCCAGATCACTTGGCACAGGATACCTTTTCTTCACCGGCATTATAAACCTCCTTTATTATTGTATTTTTCTGTGGGTGCTTTCTTTGACAAAATTAAACAAAAAGCAATCTTCCTCTTTTTTAACCTATCTCTTCGGCAATCTCTAAGATTAGCCTCATTTTTGCCGCCCGGGCAATCTATAAATCTGAGAGCATAAGCAATCCTCCTTCTTATTTTTTTCTTTATTCATCTTTATATGAGCTCTTAAAACCTCTAATTACTTATCTAAGACGATGAAATTTTTTCTTTCTTGTTGAAAGAACAGATTTTTCCGGAAGTTCGAGCTTGTGAGCACTTTCACAAAAGGTAACAAATTAAAAATCTCTGTCAAATCTGGCTCATAATCTCATCAATATTTAGATAAGTCTTTGCCAGTCGTGCAGCTTCTCTCACCTTATCCTCATCTGTGGCTCTGATTTTAACCCGACGCTCGTGCACTTTGTTGGCGGTAGTATAAGTATCATCTTTTGAGGATAGAATAGCAAAAGAGCACTCTTCCATTAATCTTAGTGTATGAGGCAAGAAACCTCCGGTAAGAATTATGCCACTCGCTTCATAATTACTACCCAAAACCCTCTTTGTAGCAACCACAGCAAGAAAAATATCCTCTCTATCCCCGGGGACAATCATAAGACTGTGGGGAGCAAAATAACTCAGAGCATGGTATGATTCCATTGCTCCCACCAGAATGTTTTCCACTCTTTTCTGCAGAAACTCTCCTCCACAAAGGATTTTTGCCTCTGTAGCCTCCATAATCTGTTTCATAGTGGGATAGGTAAGTTCCTCCTGGAAGGGTATTACGCCCAAAAGCTTTATCCCCTTGCGCTCAAGGCCGATTCCCGTAATTTTTTTTATCTTCTCGTATTTTTCAAGGAGAACTTTATTTATCACTACTCCCACTACTTCAACTCCCTCTTGATCAAAAAGAGCCTTATTCATCACAATCTCATCAATAGGTCTACCTATCCCTCCAGTGGAAACCAAAAGAACCTTACTTTTAAGAAGCTTTGCTACAGAAGCATTGGAAAGATCAAATACGGCTCCTACTCCTGCATGCCCCGTTCCTTCAACGAGCACCAATTCCTGGTTGTTGGATATACGGGCATAGGAGTCTTTTATTATTTTCATATACTTCTCTCCTCTTCCCTCCCGGAGGTACTTTTCTGTAAAACCTCCGGCTACAGTTATGGGATTCATATAAATTACTCATCATCCCACAGGCATCTCTCATTAATACTACATCCTCATCAATCTTGACACCTTCTTGCTCTACGTAGTGCTGTCCCACTGGCTTCATAAAACCAATTCGGGGATACTTTTCTTTGAGAATCTGGAGCAATCCCAGCGAAATAGTAGACTTACCATCGTTCTGTCGGGTTGCAGCTACAAAAAGTCTTTTGTGAGAATTCATTTACTCCTGCTCTCTTTGTAAGCTTTTATAAATAAATCTGAATAGATATGCTTGTTTAATATAACCTCAGCAGTTATAGCAGAATTTACCAATTCCTCATCAGTAACATCACATATAACCGCATCAAGACCAGCTTCAATGCACATAACCAGAAATATGCGGTTAATAAGTCTCATCTCCTTAGCTTTGGAAGAGATATTGCTTAACCCTGAGATTATATGAGGAGGAGGGCTGGAAAGAAGGGTAAACTGACGAACAGCTTCAATTAAGTTATCTGCCTGCTCCTGAAGAAACTTTAATGGCATAGTTACCGGATCAAGAAAAACTCTATCCTCAGAAAGACCTTTTTCTATAGCTTCGCTAAATATAGTAGCACCCAGCTCTACTCTACGATTTACATCTTGAGGAGCGCCCTTTTTATCCATACAAAGTCCAATTAAACCTGCATTATGCTCTACTACCAGGGGAATAATCTGATCTAATTTTTCTTTATCGGCAGTAGTAGAATTAATTATAGGAGGATGTTTGCAAACTTTGATAGCTTTTTCTATAAAGGCTGGTTTGTTACTGTCGATAGAGATTGGTATTTCCACTGTTTCCTGAACAGTCTCAATCATCCAGATAAAATCATCTATCTTGTTGGAAGCAGCTCCCATATTAACATCCAGATAATCTGCCCCAGCATCTGATTGAATCTTTGCCCAGCGTTGGATAATTGAGGCATCCTTCTCTTTTATAGCTCTTTGAATGTCCTTAAAACCGCCATTTATTCTCTCTCCTACAAAAATCATCTTTCCCTCCTCAACTTTTATTATCTCTAATTTTGTTCAAATCCTTTTCAGCTGCTTTTCTTTACCAGACTGCCAATATATTTTTTTAACTCTTTCACTGCCTTCGGGTGTCGCATAATAAAAATATCCGTCCCGGCTTGAAGATAAACCAGACCAGTTATTGTTTCCCAAAGAAGACCTCTTTGAACATAATCTCCCCATCCCGGGACTTCCTCCTCCGGTGCTACAGCTTCCTTTACCTTCCACACTTCCTTTCCAATATCTGCTAAAAGAGGCATAGCCCACATTTTGTCCCCGGTCAATCCTGCCATACGTCCTCGCTCCATAATTGAATATACATACTCCATTCCGTATCCTAAAGCTCCGGTAGAAGGATAAATGACAATATCTTCAGGTGCTAAACCTATGTCAGTGGCTAAAATATTGACTTGTTTAGCTATATTTATATCTACAGGAGACTCAGCAATTAATTTATGTTCATCAGCCTTACATAAGGCTATCAGGGTTTTGTAGTTATCCTCAGTGATAGTTCCTAAAAGACACCTTTCTCCTGCAGCAGCCTGAGAACAGGCAGGAAATACTTCATTGTCCTTTTCATCGTTATCGCATCCCCAGATAATAAGAGGAACGGTTACAGATTTTAAAACTCTTTCAACTGCCTGAGCAGCTTCATCAGCGCTTTTGTTTTTTCCATCAGGATCGCATCCTTGAAGCCTTAAACAGATAAGATCTGCTTCAAAATCATCCACACATTTTTTTGCCCATTTTCCAGGGTCATTCCATACATCAGAAAAATACTTCGTGAGTTCCTCAGGCCAACCCGGAGGAGCAATATCCCAAACCTCCATAGCTATCACCGGACGGTGAGGGATATTCCCTTCAAAGTAAAGAAAAGGCAAAGTATTAACTCCCCCTACAGTAATGGTATGAGATCTTGTTCCTCCTTCTTCTTTGGTAGCGCCTATAGTCACCTCATTTATTGGATTAGTCCAGCTTTGTTTAACATCTGGAATTTCCATTGCACCCTCCTTCTCAATCTCTCATTTTAAGAGTATCTCCTTTAATTTCTTATTTCGCTTTTATCAACTATTTTTTTAACAGACGAAAAAGCCGGTGAGTCCTGTGGAAGCTCAAGCAAAGACTTACCATTCCAACTATACTTCTCTACCTCAGAGTCATATTCTATTTTTCCTAAATAATTTCCATTTATGTTTTGAATGTATTCTTCTGTTACCTTATTAAATCTGTGATTTGCTATAAGGTAAATATTATTAAAATGGATTCCAATTTCAGAAGTAATTTTTCTCATCCTCTCTACATTATTTAAAGCTTTTTTAGAGGGGTCTAATATAACAAATATATCATCTATTTCCGAGATTACTCTTCTATTAAGGTGCTCCAGACCACCCGGTGAATCTACAACCGTATATTCATAGTCACCTGCCATCCTGGGAATCATAGTCCTTAAGATTTCGTTGGGCATACAATAACAACCTTTAGTCCACTTTACTCCTATAGAGACCATATCAAACTTTTTCGACTCATATAAACAAGAAGCATTAAGTAAATATTCTATTCTCTGAGGTATAGGCATAGAGCTTAGCTCCTTACCAGTTTTACCCTTTTGAATATCAAAAAGCACTTCAGAGATAGTCCTTATCTTCTCCTTTTGTAAGTCTACTCCCAGCATATCGGCAAGATTCTGATCAGAATCAGCATCAATAAGCAAGGGGTGTGCCCCCAGATATTTAGCGAGTAAAGCTACAAAAGTTGTTTTCCCTGTTCCACCTCTTCCTGTGCAAACAATTTTTTTGCCCATTTTTTCAATCACCTTTTTATTTTTCCCATTATAGTAGGAAATTTGCTTACATCTGTATGAGGTAAGAATTTCGCTGACATAAACTCATCCATATAATCTGGATAAGTTATAAGGTCATAGTAAGTTATATTTCTACTGATCTTATAAGCAGTATCAAGAGCATCCTTTGATAAAAGAGTCATTTTTGCCCCCAGGATAGCGGTATTACCTACAAATTGTACCCTCCCCCTTTGAACATCAGGAATAAGACCAAGAGTTACCGCATTTTCTTTATCGAGATAATTGCCAAATCCTCCAGCCAGGTAAATTCTTTTAATATCGGAAAACTCAATACTCAACATTTTAGTAAGTGCATTTATTCCGGCAAAGATAGCTGCCTTAGCTCTGAGAAGGTTTTCTATATCAGCTTGAGTTATAACTATCTCATCCTTGGTGAGAGTCTGGGAAGAAGGTATCAGAAGAAACTCCAACTCTCCCTTTACATCTCTTATCTTACCATTTATGTCAGGGTTCAGTCTGCCAGATCGGTCGAGGAACCCTGCTTTAAACAGCTCAGCCATAACATCTATTAATCCAGAGCCACATACACCTCGTGGTTTCCCTCCTCCAATAGTTGTATACTGAATTTTTCCCTCTTCGGAGATTTTAACCTTCTCTATAGCTCCCTCCGCTGCTCTCATCCCACTTCTCACCCCGCTTCCTTCAAAAGCAGGACCTGCTGAGGCAGAACAGCAAACCATCCAATCCTTATTTCCAATAACAATTTCTCCATTTGTCCCAATATCTATAAGCATGGTAAGCTCATCTGCCTGGTATAAGCCTGTAGCAAGTATTCCCGCAGTAATATCAGCTCCCACCCAGCTTGCTATACTGGGAAGAGAATAGAGAAGCCCTCTGGGATTAATCTTTATCCCCACCTCAGCTGCCCTTACAGGCGGAGGATAAGTGCAAACAGGAATATAGGGCTCTTTTCGGAGATAAGAAGGATTTAATCCCAGGAGAAAATGAATCATTGCTGTATTTCCTGCACATACAACAGCCATTATATCATTAAGATAGATATTATTTCTGGATATTAAAGTAGTGATAAGATTATTGATATCCTCAACGATTGCTTCTCTTAGTTTGTTTTCTCCTTTCTGTTCGGCATAAATTATCCTTCGGGTAACCTCTTCTCCGTATACCCTCTGGGAGTTATAGGTAGCTTCGGCATCCATAGTCTCAAAGGTGGTTAAATTTACCAGATGAGCTACTACAGTTGAGGTTCCCACATCTACGGCAACGGCAAAATTTCTATCCGTGGTATTCCCTCCTTCTACCTGGATAATTTCAACTGTCCCTCCTCTTACTCCTAAAGTAGCCGTTATTTCCCAATTGCCCTTCCTTAAAACATAAGGTATAGCTTTTATTATCTTAAGCCCGGTTTGCATAATGGGAATTTTTTTTTGACGCCTTATGCTGCGATAAAGACGGATATGATCAGATATATTATCCTGCAAGGAGGGAGGAGGAAGTTCAAGGTGGATTTTTTGGATAAGGGGCTCATATTTGAAAAATACCTGTCCCTTCATAGGAGCATAAAGAGCTCTAAAGCGCTGAGCATCTTTATCTATAAGAATTTTTCCTTCCGCACGTGACTCAGGAGGAACCTCAACCACTACATCATCTATAACTTCAGTCTGGCAGGCAAGAACATAACCCTTTTTAATGTCTTCCCTTTTAAGGAGAGTAGTAGGATGAGCAGTAACATCGCCTTCCTTAACTACAAGCCTACATTTACCACAGATTCCATCCCCTCCACAAATAGAGTTAACATAAACACCGGCTCTTATTGATGCTTCAAGAAGAGTGGTCCCCTTTTCCACTTCTATAGTCTCATTCTGGGGTAAAAAGGTTACTTTAGTCTTATTTTTTTTCATTTTTTACTACCTGGTTTCCACTCATTTTTAAGAAAGCTGGGTATCCTGGCTGCCTCCTCCGGACCAACCAGTACATTCCATCCAAACTCATCTATAAGTTCTGCCCGAAAAACAGCAACAAGGCCAGGAATAATAATGGTATTATGGTCTACTTTTTCCCTCACTTTTTGCTGTTCCAAAGTTTTTGCTACTTTTTCTGCAGACCACTTGTCTCCAGCATAAGCATTTAAGACACCCATACCCTCGGTTTCTACTACAGAAATGTGGGTGGGAACTTTGCTGTTTCCTACCTCTGATTCAACAGTAAAATAGGTAAGAGAAAAATTAGTGGTAACAATTACCGGAGAACCAGGTGTAACCGCTCCTATCTCGTAAAGCTTAGAGTCTACAGCATTGGGCACTTGAGGATCGGTATAGATATTCTGCCTCACTGTCAACAGAGGTAAAATCTGCCAGGTATTTTTGGCTTTTACCACCACAATATTTGCGTATTTGCATACATAGGTGGCTGCCTGAACAATTTCCTGAAAAGGATCATCCTCACCGGTAAAGATTATAGTAGGATACCCTAAAGGGCGAAAAACTTTATCTACCGCTAATCTTCTTAATTTCGTTAAATATTCAAGCGCACTTCCGGTCTTTCTTGTCCCCGGGTCGAGAACAAGGTTATCGACTCCCATTTTCTTTATGTTCTGGGTAAGATCAGCAAGCTCTTCCAGGCTCTCGGCATACACGGCGAGGGGAGAGTTGTAGTGTTTGGCAAGGGAAGCCATTTTTTCAAAGTTCTCCCTGGTAGCAGAATAGATCAAAGGTCTTCTATCGCCAATAACTTTTAGAGCGGGTTCCATAATAGATGGGTCCTGACAGATGAGAATAAGAGGAAGAGCCGTTTTTTCTATAATCTTTTCTGCCAGCCGAGCATAATCTTCAGCATTAGTTGAGCTATATTGTAAGGCTACAAGATTTATCCCTATTTCCTCTCCTACTCTGGTGAACTTAAGCTGATTTATAGAACTTATTTCTTTATCCAGCTCATCATCTGTTATGGTATCTTCAACTAAAATAGCCACTCCTGTTGGATGGTAAAATTTTTCCTTATGCCGAAAAAGCACCGTCTCCTGCCCTATTTCTAACTTGTTCTCATCATTCCCAATAGAGACCAGCTTCATAGGAGGTGCTGAAGCCTCGGCAAGTTGAGCTTTTGCCTCTTCACTTACGTGGGGACACTGATCCAGAGAAGTCTTTTTTGCTGCAAGCTGCATAGCAAAAGCCATACAGGTAGGAAAATTGCAATCCCCACAGTTGGTTTTAGGCAAAAGTTTGTAAATCTGTAGTCCAGTAAAAGCCATTTTTTTCCTCCTTATTTAGTTAAGTAAAACGTGAGACGTTAAAATTCATTTCACCTCTCACCCCTTACGTTTCACGTCTCACTTCTCACGGTAATTAATTACACCATAGGCGACATAGATAAAGCAGGATGATTTTTCTTTTGCAAAAACTCTAAAAGCTCTTCTGAGGTGGTAGCATCCTTTTCTGTGGCAATCTTATCCATAAGCCCAGGCTCTCCAATTTCTTCCAATCTTTTCTCTAATCTCTCTCTTATTTCCTCTTTGAGTTCAGTGGGCATCCAAACCAGCCTCCTTATACCACCATCAGCAGAGATGAACTTCTTGCTGGAAATATACACCTTACCAATCCCTATAATTCCAGGAGTCTGGATTCCTCCTCCAACCTGCCCGGCCATAGTGCTGAAGGTCATTCCTATGGGAGTCATCCCGGTAAACTCCCGGTTAACAATCATAACCCCATTGGTCTCCGGCAGAACTGCCACAATACACTCAAAACAGCCGCATGAGGTCATTGGATTCTCAAGCATAGAATAGGCACTGAACCTCTCCAGATTACCGTGGGATTTTACCTTGAGATACTCATTCACTCCTTCCCATTGGCCCTTTACAGGATCCAGAGTTTTACCCTTTGGTACCGGTTCATTAGGTCCACGGGGATTTAACTGGTGCGATGCTTTACAATCTAACCAGGTATAGGCACCACAAAGACCCAATCTTTCAGGAGTTACAATGCATACATGGTCCGGTGCGTAACTCTGACATAAAATACAGCTATAGTAGGTGTCAACATCCTCATCGGTCATTCCACCCAATCGCTCATCTCTTTCATAATAAATCTTTTTAGCCTCTTTCAAGGGTTCCTTCATTTTCTCCTCATCGGTAATAAGGGTAACCTGAACTTTATCCACAATTTTTGAATACTCGTCTTTGATTTTAGCTATAAGTATTTCTCCGAGATGTTTTAGCCTGAATCCTTTCTGGTAAGCCTCTTTACTTATCCTTATCCAGGCAATAGCCCTCTGGCCCATATGGAATAACCCATTAGCACAGGAGATAAATTCATGGATTCTGCGCTCAAGGACAGTCTCAAAATCTTCACTGAAATTTCTTCCGGCAACATCCACCAGAATTCCCAAATTCATAGCCCCACCTTCTTCAACAGAGTCAGCACCAGGACCGATTAACTCAACTTTACCATCCTCTACCTCGTTCATGAGCTTTCCTCTTAAAAGTTCGGAGGCTATACTGCGCTTCCCACCAAATTCAACCTGCATCTGTTCCTTTCTAACCCTTTCTCCTTCAAATCCTGCCCCGTATGGAACAGGGATAGGAACCTCAGTTACCTTTATCTCAAGTCCTCTCACCTCAATAGCCTTACTGACTATCTTAGCGAGAGAAATACCAGAAACAACATGTTCATAGGTGCAAATTCCGGTGGGAAGAACCTGAGGTATATCAACATCGGACAAAATGGGAAAACCAAAATTAATCGCCCCCGCAGCAGCTGCATATTTTTCATCGGTGATGAGTTGACCACTGCCATTTACCTCTGGATCAACTCCCAGAGCAAGAACAAAAGCATGAACCCTTTCCTTGTTATAAAGCAGGAGTTTTCTTGCAGTATCAAAATCTCCTGGTTTCATCCCTCCAAAGGTGAGAGCAGCTCTAACGGCAAAATTCAAAGCATGGATGGCGGCAGATGTGTCCTTCCCGTAAGGAACAAGGAAGGTATCCCAGTTCATCTCAATTCCTTCCTCAGCAAGTTGTTCAGCCATACTCTTTCCTCCCGAGGATGAAGCCATAAAAACCAGGATACTCTTTTCCTGAAGAGCTCTGGCAAGCTCAACTGCCTGCTCATTAGTAGGAAGAGCTCCTACACAGGCGGCAAAACCGGGCATTCTTCCATCCACTAATTTTATCCCCTGCATCCTCAAGGTACCATCATCAGTAAAGTCAAGCCATATTCCTTTAGGCTCATCGCCGGTGAGATACTTCAATACCTCAATAATTTCAATAGCAACCAGGGTGGCGATTCCAGCATCCAGTGCATTTCCCAGATAGGGAAGCCAGAGTCTCTCCTTGATGAGTGGAGGAAGAAAAGATTTTGCCTTTTCCAGAGCTTTTTTAGCATCGGCCAAGGTTTCCACTTTTATCCCCAGGAGAGAAAAAATCACCGGTAAATAGTAAGCAGTATTAGGAAAACTTACCTCCTGTTTTTCTCCTTTTTCCTCAATTAACCTATTCAACTTTTCATCAGCATCTTTTACATATTTATGTGCTCCTCGGATCGCTGCCGAGGCAATTATTCTGGACATTAACAACCTCCTTAATTTAAGCAGTTTTCACCACATCTCCGGCTATAGAGATACTCTCTCGAAACCCTTCCTTTTTTTCTAATAAATCTCTCGTCAGGGCATAATCGAAATAATCTTCTAATAAAATATCCTTAATCTTTAAAATATCCACTCTCCTTCTAATCAGAGCGGTGTAGACTCCAGCATTTTCAATAGCATTCAAAAGCACCGCTCCCACTAACCTACCTTCTTTTATCACTAATTTTTTATAAATTCGGTGTTGTTCATTAAACCGGGAAAGCTCTTCGTATCCTTTATCCCTTATTCTCACATATCCTACTGAAATTAAACCTGACTTTCGCCAATAGAAAAAATTAAAGCTTTATTACCAGTGATATCAAGGATTTTCGAAAATTGGCCTGTATTATCCTATTTTATCGCTGTGGATATAAAATTATCTACTCTTAGTTAGGAGCA
>JAYEHT010000046.1:0-4404 GCA_034659655.1 Candidatus Aerophobota bacterium
TGCCATATTTCTCTCCTCTTACGTCTCGTTTAAAATTATTTTTATCCTCTTTACGTAGCGATTCAGATTTACCCTGTTGGATAGTGAACATCTAACAAGACCTAATAAAATCTACCAGAGTTTAGAAATTTTGTCAATTACTTTTTTCCACATGCAAGTTCCGGCCTCCCGATCCATCCCTCATGTCGCTGCAGTAGTAGCATCAGAAGTGCGGCGTTTTCCTGCTTGCGTCTTTTTTTTCTCAAAGTATAATTAAACGAAAGAGTGTCGTTTCCATGGTATAATAACCTGCAGGAGGTGATAAAATGAACAAGGTGTTTTTCCTGAGCTTGTTACTATTACTCTTTCTTTTAGCGAGTACAACCTTTGCCCATCAACCACGAATCGTCTCTGGTGAATTGACTCAGATAGAAAACCCTGAAGTCTCCCAGGCTTTCTATGGGGAATTGCAAGGAAAACCGGGTTACTTTCAGATTACATCAGGAGAACGCTTTCGCTTATACGTAGGAATCCTGGTTCCGGATCTGGAAGGTATTGGTAAGGATGTCTCTGTCGAAATTACCAGAAAACACGAACATGGGGAAGAAGAGCCTTCACATAAACATGAAAAGGGAAAAACCCATTTTGTGCTGAACGGGGTAGACCACCAATGACCTACTACTATGAGGAATTCGGGGGAGACTCTTACTACAAGGGGCCAGAGCTACGAAGTAATCCTGACGAGGAGGGTTTGCCCCGGGGCGTTGATGTCAGTGAAGGGGAATACACCATTAGGGTATTCAGCCCTAACAATGAAGGAAAGTATGTGTTGATAGTGGGAGAAAAAGAGGAGTTCCCACTTGAAGAGATCATCCATACCTTGATAGTGCTCCCTCAACTCAAAGCCGACTTTTTTGAAAAATCTCCTCTCACAGCTTATTTCAACCTCATTGGACTGTTTATGGCTGTCTTTGTAGGTATAATCATCGGGATAATTGTGGTAGTTGTGGTGATAGTCAGAAAAATGAAGAAGAGAAGAGCGATGAGACTCACCCAGAATCGGTAATCTCTTCGTTTGAGTTCCCGGGGAGATGTGCTGAATTTCATCAACTCAACCGCTGCAGCCCGTGTGAACGGGTATATTGCTGGTTACGGGAAATGCGAGGATCTTACCCTGGAACTGGAGAGTCCTGGTTTATCCGCTGTTGGGAAAGAAAAGCTGCGTCAAATTGTATGTAGGGAGACCTCTGATTACACAGATTTTTAAAAATGATTACCCTGATGTAGTAAGGATAATCTATTTGTGTAATCTGGATTTTTTATCTGCGAAATCAGAGATTTCTCTCGATACCTTACATCTTGAATTGTGGGATATTTGTTGATACGGACCCTTGACAGATAAGCTATCAGATAGTATAATTAAAAAGATATAAATCATTTACGTAATCAAAAGATTAACATGCCGATGCTGGTACACTCCTGGCTTGATTACATGCGGCATCTGAAGAATACCTATCCGCTCCTTTTCTCTTTTTCTATAAGGACAAACCCTCTTGAGAAGGAGGCATCCCCCATTTTACAATAACAGCTCAAGGATCAACTAAATATATTTACCTAACATATTATACAAGGAGGTAAGCTATGGCTAAAGTAACACAAGAGATGGTAAAGAAGGCAGGGGTTAACCTTGATGAGCTGGTAGAGCTTCTGGTAAAAAATGCTGCTGCAGAACTCACCACTTACTACTACACTATCCTGCGGGCCAATGCAATTGGGCTTGGGGGAGAAACCATCAAGGAGATCGCAGAAACTGCCCGTATTGAGGACAGGAATCATTTTGAAGCACTGGTTCCTCGTATCTACGAGCTGGGTGGGAATCTTCCCCGGGATATGAAAGAGTTCCACGATATCTCCGGCTGCCCTCCCGCCTATCTTCCTGA
Organism: Candidatus Aerophobota bacterium; assembly: GCA_034659655.1. Lineage (GTDB taxonomy): Bacteria > Aerophobota > Aerophobia > Aerophobales > JAGGXI01 > JAGGXI01. The sequence goes on from JAYEHT010000046.1 coordinate 1,920, forward strand.
CAGCCCCCGGGATACCAATGCGATACTAAAAGTCCTGGTAGAAGCAGAACGATGTGCAGTCCGTCAGTACACCCACGTCTGCAACCTCACTGCTGGCAAAGACCACAGAACCTATGACCTTTCCCTCTCTATCCTGCAAGAGGAGATAGAACATGAATCTTGGTTCTCCGAGTTCTTAGGGGAGGGACCATCAGGGCACTTTCTCAGACGAGGAGATACCTCTCCTTTCGTCTCCAAATTCCTGAGATAAGGAGTCTCAATTAGAAAAGGGAGATGCTCCTCACGGCGCGGACCATCTGGAGAAATTCCCGGTGGTGGGGATAATGAAAAGTAAGTGATTGCACCCTGCATCACGGAGAGTATGATGGATTTAGACAGCAAATGGAGGAATAATTGGTAGAAGAGTATGTAGTGGATGCTTTCTTACTCACTCTCCTGGCAGGTCTTTCTACAAGGGTTTGCCAGGAACAAAGGAGGTAAAAATGGCTATAGCAGCTTTCGTGTTAGCCTTGATTGCTCCGGGGTTAAGCGTGTACAATCTTGTGAGGAAAAAAAGTAAAAATTGTGCCCAAAAAGACAGAGGAAGAATAGCGAACACTATTTCGTCAAAGATCTCTAAGCTAAGTCGGTTCATGGTTTTGAAAGTTATAGATAAGAGCTGAATAAATACCGTCACACTCAAGGAACCAAGAAAAGGTTATCCAGAAAGGATTTAGAAAAATTGCGCGCCTGTAGTTCAGTGGAGAGAATGTCGGCCTCCGGAGCCGAAGGTCGCAGGTTCGAATCCTGCCAGGCGCACCTCCTTCTAACTTAAAAATGTCCACAGTCTCTATAATTAAGTGCAAAAGTTATGATGAAGAAAAGGTTTATCAATCCATAGATAAATCTATCCGTCTAATTGGAGGAATAGACGATATTATCAAACCAGAAGATAAGGTCCTCTTGAAAATTAACCTTTTGTCTGCACGACCGCCAGAAGAGGCAGTTACCACCCATCCAGCAGTAATAGGAGCAGTCATCAGGCTGATAAGAGAAAGAGGAGCTGTTCCCTGGGTGGGAGATGCCGCCCCCCTCGTTTCAGGGTTTACTCGCAGAGAAAAAGATGCTTTTGATATTTGTGGCATTCGTAAAACCGTGGAAAAGGAAGGAGGAAAAATAGTAAATTTCTCCCGCACAGGCTATAGTAAAATTAAAATAAAAGAGGCAGAGCAGCTAAAAGAGATTAATATAGCTAAACCTATCCTGCAGGCAGATGCAATAATATCTCTCCCCAAATTAAAGACTCATGAGTTGACCCTTTTAACCGGAGCGGTAAAGAATTTTTTCGGTTGTGTTCCCTCTTCTGACCGTTCAAAGGCTCACCGATTAGCAAATGAGGGAAAATTTGCTCAGGCAGTAGTAGACATTTACTCAGTATGTAAACCATGTTTAGCAGTAATGGATGGCATTTCGGCTATGGAAGGAGAAGGACCATCAGCAGGGGACCCTATTTCTCTTGGTTTAATTTTAGCCTCCCGTGATTGCGTGAGTTTGGACGTGGTTGCCTCTCAAATAACCGGATTTAAGCCTTCCGAGATCCTTACCTCCGTTGACGCTATTCAAAGAGGTTTGGGTCCGGAAAATCTACAAAAGATAAAAGTTGTAGGAGAGGAGATAAAAAATGTTTCTCGGTTAAATTTCAAAAAACCTGTTGCCTATAAAAACTTCTCTTTTAGGATACTGCGTCGCCTGCTCACCCCTCTGGGAACGAAAATACTCGCCTCTTACCCCCATTTAAGGAAAGAGAGGTGCAATAAATGCGGCATCTGTGCTCAAAAATGCCCTGTAGGAGCTATCCAGCTAAATCCTTATCCTGGAGTTAACTATACCAGATGTATTCAATGTTATGTCTGCCACGAGTTTTGTCCTCAGGAAGCTATCTCTATAAAAACAGGCTGGTTGGGTCAGCAGTGGGAGAAATTAACTTCAAGAAGTTAAGCCTCTCTTATCAAAGACCCAACTTGTCAGAAATCTTCTGCATTGAGGTTAAGCTTATATCAATAAACTCCTCTAAAGTAAAGCCTATCTCAGCACATGTCTTAATCTGGTCTCTATCTGCCCCAGCGGCAAAGCGTTTCTCCTTAAACCTTTTCAGTACAAATCGAGCATCAATGGAATTCAGTTTCTTATCTGGATGAATCAGAGCAGAAGCTACAATAAGACCGGTAAGAGGGTCTACTGCGTAAAGGGCCTTATCCAGTAAAGTTTTTATGGGTGAATGGCCGGCATGAGCTTTAATTGCCTGGGTAATATCTTTCTCCACTCCTTTTTTCTCCAAAAAAGCTGCTCCCACTATTCCATGCTCAGAAGGGTGAGAAGAAGTATCTTCATAATCTATATCGTGCAAGAGTCCTGTTAATCCCCACTTCTTCTTATCTTCTCCGAATCTCGAGGCTAAATCAATCATAATGGCTTCGGTAGCCAGAAGATGTTTTTTTAAGTTTCC
>JAYEHT010000047.1:0-4400 GCA_034659655.1 Candidatus Aerophobota bacterium
CACTAAAATGGCTCTGAATATAGCCTCTGTAGTGGAGATTATCTTGATCCTGCCAAGGTCGTATAGTTTAGTATCTGAGTTGTATTGTATCCACTTATCAGGATCTATCTTTGGCTTCTGGGACATAATCCACTTGTATCTTTCGGTGGTCACAATCTGGTAGCCTTTACTTATGGTCCAGTCTAGGGTATCAGCTGAAAAATAGCCCCCATCTACACGGATAATGGAGATGGGCTTTTCTAACTTGGCAGCAGCTGACTCAACCATCTCTTTGAAACAGGATATACCATGACTATTTCCCTTATTGAGTTTTTGGAATACAACCTCTCCTCTTACGAATCCGACGCTCCACTGATAACAAGGTTTTCCTCTATTCTTCTTGTTACGCCCGACAACTGCTTTTTCTCTTTTTCTACTCTCTAAAGAATGAGTAGTACTATCTATATCTAATACGAGGACATCCTGTCTTGGAGATTCACCAAAGTCATGGATCAATTTATCATTCGCATCCTCCAGCTGTTTTAGGTGCCACTTATTGAACTCATTGAGAAAGCGATGAACAGTAGATTGATCGAAGAATTCAGGTAGTCCTACAAGTTCAGCAATCTTTGTTTCGGTGCTCAGGACATCATTTATTCTTCTGAACCTCTCAACGCCGAGAAGAATAGCAGTTATGATTCCCATACACATTTGCGAGATATCAAATTTAGGTTTTCTTCTCTTTATTGGCCTTTTGCGATTGCGTTTCTTCTTTACGGTAAGGCCTTTGAAATACTGAGGGAGCAAGAGATAGTCCATGAGAAACCAAGCAAATAGTGGAAATAGCCCATACTTTGTTAGATCATCACCATCGAACTCAATGATAATGTCCTTGATATGTAGCTCTGGCATAATAGTACCTCCTCATAAAAGGTAAAAAAGTCCACATTACTATTATGCCAAAAACTTGGACTTTTGTCAAACTAAAAAATTCAAAGAGCGGTAAATAACAGGCATCATTTAACAATGATACTTTTCATAAGCACTTATTTTATTAGTTACATTGCGGTTTTCTAGTTAATGCAACACTTCCGTTAAATTTTATAAAATAAATAAAAAAATTATACATAATTATTTTTTGTTTGTCAACTTCGGTTTTCTTCTTCTCAAATGGGCTCCTAAACGCCTTTCCAGCAAATTTATTATATTTTGCTGAATTTTATCCACCTCTTTATCCTTTAAAGTTTTCTTCGGATGCCGAAAGGTTAAAGAATAGGCAAGGCTCTTATACCCGGAAGGGATAGATTTCCCCCGGTAAACATCGAAAAGTTTTACCTCCTCCATCCATTTCCCTCCGGCATCAATAATACTCTCTCTAATCTTTTCGGCAGGAATTTCCCCTTTAACCAGGATAGATAAATCCCGTTGAATAGAAGGAAACTTTGGGGGTGGACTTATTCTCCTCTTCTGAGTGCAAAAAGATAAAAGATTATAAAAATCGAACTCAAAAATATAAGAAGGTAAGGGCAATTCAAAATTATCATTGACTTTACGGGGAAGCTTTCCCAATACTCCTAAACTTTTTCCTTTTTTCTTTATCGCTAATCTCTCTTTTGAGGATAAATAAGGACAGTCACAGCGAACAAACTGCACCTTATCTATATGTAATCCTTCCAGTAAAGTCTCTCCTATCCCCTTCAAGCAAAGAAAGTCAAAATCTTCCTCCAGAATCAGCCCTGATAAAAAGGTTCCCTCTTTTAAAGAACTCCCATTTTTAAATACATTCGCCAACTCAAATATACGAATTCTCTTAATGCCTTGATTTATATTGTAAGAGGCAATGGTTAAAAGATGAGGGAAAAGATGATTCATTAAAATCTCCTGCTGTTTAGAGAGGGGATTCCTCACTCTTATTCCTTCTGCTAAAGAGAGGTTTGTCTTATTAAAAATATCTTCCTCGCTAAGAGCCGCACCTACTACTTCATAAAAACCGAGGCCCTGAAGAATCTCTCGAACCTTTTTTCTTGTTTGCTCATCAAAACTCTCTCGAGGTTCTCCAGTGCTCAAAGAAGGAAGAGTTGCTTCTATTTTATCATATCCATAAAACCTGCCTATCTCCTCAATAAGGTCTATTTCTCGGTTAACATCTTGCCGAAATGAGGGAACGGCCACTTCCCAACCCTTTTTTCCTTTTTCAATTCCAAATTGCAATCTACGGAGTATCCTGTTCATTGTAGAAGAAGGAACAGGACTTCCCAGAATATGTCGAGCTTGCCGGGGACGAAAAAAAATCTTTTTTTTCTCTTTGGGGGGCTCTCCTTTTTCTATAATATCCCCTTCTATTTCTCCTCCGGCTAATTTTTGGATAAGAAAAGCAGCCCTATTTGAGGCTTTTTTTACTCCCAAGGGATCAACACCTCTCTCAAATCTATAAGAGGCCTCTGTAGATAGACCTATCTTTCTGGACGTTTGGCGAATAGATAGAGGATTAAAATAAGCTGCCTCCAGAAGAATATCTCGCGTATAGTTCTGCACTTGAGTATTTTCTCCCCCTATAATTCCCCCTAAAGCAATTGCTTTATCTGAATCAGCAATAAGCAGCATACTCTCGTCCAGCTGGCGCTCAAGACCATCAAGACTAATTAAAACCTCATCCCTTTTTGCCCGACGAACTACTATCTTCTGCGATGCTATCAGATGATAATCAAATGCATGAAGAGGTTGCCCCATCTCCCATAAAACATAATTGGTAATGTCCACAACATTATTAATAGACTTAGCCCCCGAGGCTAATACACTCTGCTGAAGCCAGAGAGGAGACGGGCCGATACTTACATTCCTTATTAATTGAGTGGTATAGTAAGGACAAAGGTCGGGAGCTTCTATCTCTATCTCAATTGCCTTACTCTTTTTTTCTTTTCTTTCATCTAGCTTATAAAAAGGGGATGATAATTTTGCGCCGGCTAAGGCAGATATCTCACGTGCTACACCTATCATTGATAAACAATCTGCACGATCTGGGGTAATCTCCAGATCAAATATAATATCTTCTATATCTAAAGCACGGGATAGATTTTCTCCTAAGGGCAAGGAGGAGGGAAGAATCATAATTCCTGAGCGGTCTTCCCCCAGCCCCAGTTCTTCTTCTGAACAGAGCATTGCTGGAGAGGTAACCCCACGAATCTCTGTTTTTCTCAACTTTACTCCATTTTTTAGTATAGCTCCTTCTAAGGCCACGGGAACAAAAAGACCCTCTTTTATATTAGGTGCTCCACAAACCAGAGAGAGTTTATCTTCTCCTATATTTACCTCTACTACTTTTAACTTATCAGTATGAGGATGGTTTCTAATAGAGGTAATTTCCCCTACCACTATCTTCTCTAATTTACCAATTGGCTGAATTTCTCGCACTTCCAGGCCCAGATTAGTTAAATGTTCAGCTAACTCTTCCGGAGAGAAGGAGAAATCTACCATCTGCTTAAGATATTTATAGGAAACTCTCATCTTTAAAAACCTCTTATAATCTTCTATTTACTTCTTTATATAACATCCTTTGTTATTTGTCAATCACACGCATTAAGTCATACAAAGATAGACCTTAAAATACAGTTAAAAACTCAGCCCTTAATATAAACCTTGCCCTGGATGATCTTATTAGCTGGTTTAGCATGAACTATGGCCTCTCTTGCAAATTCTTCTCCGCAATTTGGACATCTTAAATCTCCGTTACTGTAATCTTCTTTTATCCTGTCTTTGTAACATTTCAATAAGTGGCCAGGTTTATCCTTCTGGTATTTATATAGAAGGGTGCCACATTTTTGGCAATAAATCTTTATTGTTCCAAATTTCTTACCCATTGTATAAGATTTCTCTTAATCTTGAGAGATGAGCATAAAGGCAAAGCTCCGGTTAACTCAAAACTCTTAACCCTTGTTTTTTACCTCCTTTCTTTAATAGATTTCCAATAAGGAGCCAATTTTTCTTTTACTTTCTTTATTAAATTCTTTGTTTCAGCAATTCTTCTGCTTTTTATATCAGGAGTCGGTTCTTTAAAATCAATTTTCACTCCGCTGATAGCCGTCATCAAGGTCAACCATACTTTTGGCAAAACCTCTAGGTTGTAACCTGAACAAAGTAAATCAACCGAGCGGTTATCACAAAGTCCACTGCTTATTTCTTTAACTTTCTTCCCTATCATTTTAAAACCATCCAAAGTCAAGCCTAAACTAGTTAGTCCATCATCAAAATGAGGATCAGAACCTCCGTATCTGATAATCATTTGCGGTTCATACTCTCTAGCGTAAGTTTACTAAATTTCGACATGAAAATTGCGAAAATAAGGAACTGATAAAGATTTGGAGGATTCATCTTTGTATATACTAAAATTACTAACGGCAAGTTTAAAAAGTGCCTTGATAGTA
>JAYEHT010000048.1:0-21722 GCA_034659655.1 Candidatus Aerophobota bacterium
CTGACTTATACTCTATCCTCGCATTGAGGATGTGTTCCTGAAGAGCCGGATGAGGAAAAGCCTCAAGTCCGGTTCTGTGAGGGACATTAATTAACCCAAGGAGGTTATAAAAGATGTCTACTCGACAAATTGTTGGGTAAAAATTTATTTCCCCAATGGAAGAAATAATTCTCAAAAAGAATTTCACAAAATTTAAAGTATCTCATAATGAATAAGGATGAAAGGAGGTATTTCTTTGAATGAATACTTAGCAGATGAAAAAAATAGTAGGTTAGGAAGATTTACAAGAGAGATTAAGTTGGCCAACGTTAATTTAACATTTATAACCTCTTCTGTAAGTATATATTATCTTACAGGAATTTTAATCACTCCTTATGAGAGGTTAGTAGTGCTTATAGTTTCAGAAAATGGTAGGATAATTATCTTTGTGCCAAAATTGGAGGAAGAACGGATAAAGGAAAATTCTAAGAAAATATCTCAGCGTTTAGAGGTGGTTTCCTGGGACGATAAGGAAGATGCTGTTCTTAAGCTAAGCAATGTGGTAAAGAATTTAGGATTGCGTTCTATTAGTAATATAGCAATAGAAAAAAAGGACATCAATCTTGCTACTTTTGAAAAATTTACTAATGTATTCGCTAATATAAGATGGAAAGAAGCTGATGGAATTTTAGAGAATTTAAGGCTTTTGAAGGATGAACAGGAGATAAAATGTGTTAGTTCAGCAGTAGCATATACTGATAAGGCTTTCGAGTACTTTTTTAAATGTCTTGGATCAGGAAAGACAGAATTAGAAATGGTAGATGTAGTATCCACTTATTTTAAAAAATTGGGTAGCAAAATAGAGGGCCCATCTTTTGAAATACAGGTAGTTTCGGGTAAAAAATCAGCAAATCCTCATGGTATTCCAGGAAGTAGAAAGATAGAAAAGGGAGATTTTGTAATTCTTGATATGGGTGTAAAAGTGGGTGGATATTGCTCTGATATGACGAGGACGTTTATTGTTGGAAATTATTCTGAGAAACAGAGGGAAATTTATGAAACTGTCCTCGAAGCTCAAAGAGAAGCTATAAATATAGTAAAACCTGGAATAGCTATGCAAAAAGTGGATGAGGCTGCCAGGGCCTATATAGAATCAAAAGGATACGGAGAGTATTTTACTCATAGAACCGGCCATGGTATCGGTCTTGAAATTCATGAAAGGCCCTTTGTAGGTTCACAGAATAAAAATTTGTTAAAAGAAGGTATGATATTTACTATAGAACCTGGAATATATATTTCGGGAATAGGAGGGGTAAGGATCGAAGATGATATTCTTGTGACAGATAAAGGTGTTAAGGTTATAGGCAGTTATCCAAAAGGTTTTGAAAGTTGTCTTAAATTAGTAGATGAGTATATGAGTGAATGAGGTGAAAGAGGAAGAGGAATGAGTAAAGACCTGGCAATAGATGTAGGAGGAACATTTACTGATTTTGTTCTTGTAGATATGGAAACGGAGGAAACTGTTTATGAGAAGTCGCCTTCGAATCCAAAAAATCCTGTAGCCAGCATCGCTGAGGGCATTCGGAAGTTAAAAGTCGACCTGAAAGATGTAAGAAGAATTACTTATGCAACTACCATAGGGACGAACACTCTGATTGAAAGAAAGGGAGCAAAATGCGGGCTAATTACAACTAAAGGCTTCAGGGATGTTTACGATATTGGACGGATGAGTAAAAAAGAGATGTATAACGAATTTTATGAGAAACACAAAGTTTTAATTCCGAGAAGAAGAAGGTTAGAGCTCAATGAGAGAATAAATGCTAAAGGAGAGATAGTTAAAAAAATTGACAGAGAAGAAACTTTAGATGTTGCTAGAAAGTTAGTTGAGGATGGCGTGGAATCCATAGCCGTATGTTTACTCCACTCTTATGCGAAACCTACTCATGAGAAGATAGTTGAGAAGGTAATAAAAGAATACTTTCCAGAAGTTTCTGTCTCTTTATCTCACGAAATAGCAAACGAGTACCGGGAATTTGAGAGGACAAGTACCACAGTAATTAATGCTTATATTACACCTCCGTTAGAGAAACATATTAGCGAGATAAATTCTTTCTTAAAAAAGCAGGATTTTAAAGGAAACTTTCTTATAATGCAGGCAAATGGAAGCTGTGTAACTTACGAAGAGGCTACGGAAAAGAGTATATGTATGTTAGATTCGGGACCCTGTACGGGTGTTGCCGGTTATGCTAAGAAATGTAAATCCCGTAATATAGAACATCTAATTACGGGAGATGTGGGGGGAACCAGTTTTGATGTAGGTGTCGTAGTAGAAGGGAGAGCAACAATCAGAACCTCCTCTGAGATTTTGAAACATCCCATTTTAATGCCCTCGATCGATGTCCACACAATAGGAGCTGGAGGGGGAAGCATTGCGTGGATAGATGCAGGCGGAGCGTTAAATGTAGGTCCTGCAAGTGCTGGTGCTGACCCGGGTCCTGCTTGCTATGGGAAAGGAGGAGAAAATCCTACTGTGACTGATGCAGATGTAGTTATAGGCCTGATAGATCCAGATTTTTTCTGTGGTGGAGAGATAAAAATTTACTCAGAGCTCGCTGCCGAGGCTATAAGAAAGAAGATAGCTGCTCCCTTAAATGAGGAAGTGATTGAATCAGCAATACATATTTTCAGGATCATCAATGCTAAAATGGCTTATGCCATACGCACAGTAACCATTGAAAAAGGGTTAGATCCTACAGAATTTATACTGTGTTGTTATGGTGGTGCGGGTCCAGTTCATGCTTCTTCTATAGCTGGTGAATTAGGTATTCGTAAGATAATTATTCCTCGGGGTTGTGCAAATTTATGCGCCAAGGAACTTATTGGAACTGACATAAGACATGATTTTACTAAAAGTCTTCCTCCGGCAACTCAATTATTTGATGAAAATCGCTGGAATACAATTAATTCTTCCTTTGAGAACCTTTTAGAGGAAGGGGAAGATACACTTGAGCATGAAGGTATCCCACCAGAGGAAAGACTATTTGTGAAATCTTTTGACCTGCGTTATGTAGGCCAAGAATACACGTTTAATATCATAGACTCCTCTGAAAGACTATCGGCAGAGTCTATCAGGACTCTCAAGGATAAGTTCAACTCGGTTCACGAACGAGAGTATGGATTTTTTTTAAATGATCCCATAGAGGTCGTTGATTTAAGAGTAGCAGCTATTGGGAAAGTTCCCAAGGTAGAGGTTAAATTTCCTCTAAGGGGAGGGGATGCTGAAGATGCGGTAAAAGGAGAGAGAAATGTGGCAATATCTTCTGAAGTGATAGAATATACTGTGTTTGATAGAGTAAAATTGCCAGTCGGCAGTGAAGTAAGAGGACCTTCTATTATTGAAGAAAAAACTTCCAATACCGTTGTTCTTCCAGATGATATCGCGAGGGTCAATGAATTTGGAGAAATAGTAATCGAAAAGAACTATAAGTAATTTTGGGGGAAGGAATGAAAAAAGAATTGAACGAGTCTACTCGGGAAATAATTAGATATGCCCTCATGGAGGCAGCAAATGAGATGAAGATAAAATTAATCAAAATGTCTGTGGATACACTTTTTTATGAAGCAAAGGATTTTAGCGTGGGACTTTTTAATTCCAAAGGTGAAATGCTCTCGCAAGCGGCTGGTCTGCCCCATTTTTTAGGCAATCTGGGTCAATCAATAAGAGAAACAGCCAAGGATATTGATGGTTTTGATAAATTTAAACCCGGTGACGTTTATATTACTAACGATCCATACAGTGCTACACTTCACATAAATGACATGACGGTAATTTACCCCATATTTTGGGATGATGAATTAATTGCTTTTTCCGTAGCCAGAGGTCACTGGAGCGGTATTGGAGCTGCCGAGGGAGTACAGGTAGTAAGTGCTGATAATATGTTTAAAGAAGGCAATGTGTTTAAGTCGATTAAACTATGGGACAGGGGTAAACTTAATTATGAGGTTATGAAAATAATAACATATAATTGCAGGATACCAGACAAAATAGAGAGAGATTTATATGCCCAGAGGGCCGCTTGTTATGTAGGAGAGCAACGTCTGAAGAGTTTAGTTAAAAAATATGGAAAAGAGAGATTTTTTAATTATACAGATGCTATTCTTGACCATGCAGAAAGGTTTGCGCGTAATAACATCAAGAAAATACCTGATGGAGAATATGAAGCCTCTGGATACTGGGATGATAATGGTGTGAATCTCAATATGCCCATTCCAATTCATGTTAAAGTGATAGTTAAAGGAGATAGAGTAACAATCGACCTCACAGGTTCAAGTAAGAGAGTTCCCGGCAGTGCCAATTGTGGAAGAACGCAGTCCGAAACGGAATGCCGTTGGGCTTATTGTGCAATAGTTGCACCCTTTTTGCCCACCAATGAGGGCATATTCAGGCCATTACGGGTGATAATACCTGAGGGTTCCATATTTAATGCAAAGAAACCAGATGCAACATACCTCGGATACGGACCGGCTGATGTGGCCAAGGACCTCATTTACACTGCTCTCGCATCGGCGGCACCTCGTAAGGTTTGTGCACCTAACTATGGACAAATGGAGAATGGAGCATTTTATGGAATATGGCCAAAAAGTCAGGAATTCTGGTATGGATGGGTAATGATGGCAGGGGGAACAGGAGGTAACTTCTACCGGGATGGTCAAAATGCTATGACGTTTGGTGATTTGTCCAATGAGCCTCAGGAGAAGATTGAACGAAATTATCCGTTTAAAGTTATAAGATATACATTGCCTCCTGATTCTGAAGGAGCCGGGAAACACAGAGGCGGATTTGGATTATTGTGCGAAGTTGAATTTACTGGTAAAAGGTGGTCTGGCGATGATGTGTGCAAAGAAGCCAGGGTTTGTGCTTACGCTGGGAGGGGAAAGAATGCGCCAACCTGGGGAATACTTGGCGGACATTCGCCACGTTTACCGAACTATATAAAGGTCAATCCTGGCACTCCGGAAGAAGTAGATGCTTTTAGAAAATCTGGCTATCCTCTTAAGGTTGGTGATGTTGTGCAATTTTATGCCTGTGGAGGAGGAGGTTACGGAGATTCCCTTGAAAGAGATGTAAAATTAGTCCAGGAAGATGTGAAAGAAGGATTAGTCTCGGTGAAGTGTGCTAAAGAGACGTACGGTGTTGTGTTGGATTCTGATACTTATGAAATCGACGTTGAAGAAACTAAAGAATTTCGTCAGAAATTATCAGCCAGCCGTGACAAAGGCCGGAAAAAATAGGAGGTATGAATGTACAGGTTAAGCACAGATGTAGGTGGAACTTTTACCGATGGCGTGTTGCTCGATGAAACTACCGGTAAGGTCATGGTAAGTAAGGTCCCTTCCACCCCGGTGGATCCTGCCATTGGCACAATTCAGAGCATGGAGAGATTCGGGATCCCTATCAACGAGGTCTCTTTTTTGGTTCATGGAACTACTGTAGTGATCAATGCCTTGCTCGAGGGCAAAGGTGTTAAGACAGCTTTAATCACTACGAAGGGGTTCAGGGATGTGCTGGAGATCAGGCGAAGTAATCGCACAGAGATGTACAACGCCCTTTACAAGAAACCAACGCCTCTTATTCCAAGATACCTTAGGCTGGAGATTAGAGAAAGGATGGGAGCCAATGGAAAGGTGTTGATTCCCCTAAAAATCAGTAATCTTGCGCAGATCATCGAATATCTGCATAAGGAGAAGGTCGAATCAATAGCAGTCTGCCTTATTAATGCTTATGCTAACCCTGAGCATGAGGAGGAGATAGGCAGGTTGCTGAATGAACAGTATCCTGAGGCAACTATATCCCTTTCACATACTATTACAAAGCGCTACTATGAGTATGAGCGGACCAGCACCACTGTGCAGAATGCGTATGTGATGCCGGTGGTGCAGAGATACCTAAAAAACCTGGAAAAGGAGTTAAGGAAGCGCCGCTTTCAAAGTGTTTTGCAAATTATGCAGTCCAATGGTGGTATTATGACGTCTGTCATTGCCAGGGAAATGCCGATCTTGATGGTGGAATCAGGTCCTGTGGCGGGTGCTATCGGAGGGGCTCAGCTGGCCAGCACGATCGGATACAACAATGTTATTACCTATGACATGGGAGGCACTACTGCTAAGACGTCCATCGTTAGAGGAGGATTACCAGAGACCAGCGACCAATATATGGTTGAACGGCGTCCGATCCTTTCCCCTGTAATTGATATACGCGAGATTGGGGCCGGTGGAGGCAGTATTGCCTGGATTGATGAAGCTGGAGCCTTACATGTAGGGCCACAGAGTGCTGGAGCTAAACCAGGTCCAGCATGCTATATGCAGGGCGGGGAAGAGCCTACGGTGACAGACGCGGATCTCCAACTGGGCATTCTGGACCCGAACTATTTCCTGGGAGGAGAGATGGATATCTCAACTCAACTTGCCCGTGAGGCCATCAAGAAGGTCGCTCACTCCTTTGGCATCAGCATTGATAGGGCGGCATTGGGAATTATCAAGATTGTCAACAATAATATGGCGGGGTTGCTGCGATCGATGACGGTTAAATGCGGCTATGATCCGAGAGACTTTGCCATGGTTGCGTTTGGCGGCGCAGGACCCACTCACGCTGCTGCCGTCGCCAGGGAGCTGAATATTCCTACGGTGATTGTCCCGTCCTCTCCCGGTGTATTTTCCGCCTGGGGAATGCTGATGACTGATCTGAGACACGATTTTACCCAAACCTATATTAAACTTATGAGCAACATTGATGTCAGGACAGTAAACGGGATATTCAGAAATTTAGAGGTGCAGATAAAGGAGCTCTTGGAGCGCGAAAATATCCTGGATGAAAACATAATGATAACCTACGAAATGGATTTGAGATATTATGGCCAGGAGCATACATTGGCCGTTTCAGCTCCCTCTAAATTGACGCATGCTGACAAGGAAGTGCTGAATAGAAGTTTTGATGAGCTCCATCTTCGAATATATGGGCACAACGCTCCAGAGGAGCCTAAAGAGGTTGTCTCTCTTAAGGTTGTAGGTATGGGCAAGGTGAGAAAACCTGTCTTGCAAACTATTACTCGCGGGGATGAGGCTCCTGTCTCAGAATCCAGACTGGGAGAAAGAAGAGTTTATGTGGAAGAGGGCAAGTATCAGGAATTCAGCGTCTATCAACGTGATAAACTTCGGGCAGGGAACATTATACAGGGTCCGGCAATTATTGAGGAGCCGACTTCCACTACTGTCGTTGAAAACAACCAGATTTGCTCTGTAGACCAATACGGCAATCTTATTATCACCCTGAATCACATAGGACAAATGGGTAGATGAGTAGAGTAATTCAAAGCGGATATACTCTGGCGGTGAGGGGAAAAGTCCCGAGATATTCTTGAAGAAGGAGGAACTATGAAGATAGATCCGATAACTTTAGAGGTTATTCGTAATCGGCTGATCGCAGCCAGCCGTGATATCAGAAGAACCGTGGAAAGAGCCGCCTATAGTCCTGTGCTCTATGAGGAGGTTGACTTTAGCTGTGGGATCCTGGACAGTGAGGCGAACGCAATCGCTGAGACTCCGGGATTACCCTCGTTCCTCGGGAGCTTGGGCTATGCTGTTAGATCAACGTATAATACAATCGGTCGTGAGAGATTGAAACCCGGAGATGTCATCCTATGTAACGACCCTTACAATGGGGGTGGTACACACTGTCCGGATGTTGTTGTGCTCTGTCCCGCTTTCTATGAAGACGAGATCTTCGGCTGGGCAGCCTTCCGGGGTCATACGGTCGATATGGGAGGGATTTACCCGGGAGGATGGTATAGCAACACCACCGAAGTGTTCCAGGAAGGATTTCGCCTCCCTCCGGTTAAGATTATGGCGGAAGGCGAGCCAAATGAAGACGTGTTACGATTGATCAGAGCAAATTCTCGTGTGCCTGATGCTGTATTAGGTGACATTCGTGCTATGATCGCTGCGGTGCGAACGGGAAGCAAGCGCCTCTGCGAGATCCTCGATAAATATGGTCTCAGTGTCATGCAGGGAACTTTTCAGGAGCTCTTCGATCAGGGGGAAAGGATGTCACGGGCAGTCATCCGCCGCATTCCTAATGGAATCTATTCCGCAGAGACCTTTCTCGATGGGGATGGCAATGACGATGCGTTGCTGGACGAAAAGCTGCGGCTGAAGGTCACTGTAACCATTGAGGATGAGGAGATAACCGTGGACTTTACAGGAACCGACCCTCAGTGCCGCGGTCCAATGAATGTTCCTGAGCCGTCCACTATTTGTGCTTCTCGGTATGGGTTCAAGATTGTGACCACGCCGGATCTGCCCAGCAATGAGGGATTCTTCCGCCCGTTGAAGATTATCATCCCTGAGGGGAGTCTATTGAAGGCGCAATTCCCCGCTGCATGTGCGATGTGGCCAACGCCCACAAACGTGATTCCAGACTTGATTCTGAAAGCGCTGGCCCCAGCGATGCCGAATCGAGTGAGGGCAGGACACTTTGGTGATTGCATGGCACATTTCATTTACGGAACAGACCCGAGGACTGAAAGATACTATGTCTGCCCCGAAGGGGAGGCAGGCGGCTACGGCGGGAAACCTGATGAGGATGGAGAGTGTTGTCTTTTCTGCATGAACCTGGGGGACACGTATAACTATCCGGCCGAACTCCTTGAGGTAAAGTATCCCTGGCGTATAGAGCGATTCGAGTTCCTTCAGGACTCTGGTGGACCTGGAAAGTTCCGCGGTGGTCTGGGAACCCGCCGAGATTTCCGGATCCTTGACCATAAGGCCGGGCTCACGGTGACTACGGACAGAGTGAAGTATAGCCCGCCGTGGGGTCTATTTGGCGGAAAGCATGGAAAACCGAGTATCACTGTGGTCTATCGAAACAATGGTAGCGAAGAACGTTGGCGGAAGATCTCCAACCTGCCCCTCGCGCCCAATGAGATGATAAGCTTTCAGACCGGTGGAGGAGGAGGCTATGGCTTTCCACTCGAGAGAGAGCCTGAGAAGGTTCTCCTGGATGTGATAAATGGATATGTATCCTTAACCAAGGCGAGAGAGGAATACGGAGTTGTAATTAATAAGGATAAAATGAAGATAGATGTTAAGGCTACCCAGGAACTACGAAATAGTAAATGGATAAATGAGTAGATGGGATAATAAGTAGTGAAGTTAGATCTTTGTAAGGGAAAAGCTAAAAATAAGGTCAGAAGGGGGTGAAAAGCAGGTAGGCCATTAGCTGGGGAAAAGGAAAGCTTTAAATAATTAAATTTTTTTAGAAGTTTTCCGGGAAAATAAATTAACTTTTTTCGTAGGAGGCAATGATGGTGAAAATAGGAAGATATTTAACTCTGATTGTGGTAGTGTTCCTCATCGGATGCGGTAGTCCGGTGAGTGCGGAGAAAGCCGTTGACAACATGGCGGTTATCAACGGCATGCCGGTAATACTCCCTGATCCGGCTGTAGCCATGGACTGGTATGATATGCAGGTGGTATATAACCTCTATAGCACGTTAATCTATCCAACGCCGGAAGGGACGGTAAGGCCCCACCTTGCACAGGATTGGGAAGCGGTAGATGGTAAACTCGACCATTGGCGGTTTACGCTGAGGCGGGGGGCCAAGTTCCACGATGGTAGCGAGCTTACAGCCGAGGACGTCGTCTTCTCAATGAACAGGTTTATGACTATGGGGAAGGGGCTTTCTGGCGTGCTGGGCAAGGTGACTGCGACTGCCGTTAGCAAATACGTGGTCGATTTTATCTTAGAGAAGCCTAACTCTGTATTCCCAGAGATTCTAAAGCTGTTCTCGGTCTTGAATAAGGATCTTGTGTTAAAACATATTCAGCCCGGTAAGTATGAGGAGTTTGGAGATTACGGCGAAGATTGGTTGATGACACACGATGCAGGCAGTGGACCCTATATAATGGTAAGCCATACCCCGGGTGAACGGATGGAAGCTAAAAGATTTAAAGAATATTTCCTTGGTTGGGAGAGTTGGGGTCCAGATACAGAGCCCATAGAGAGACTTATCTTCATCATGGAGAGCGAGACTGCTACACTAATAATGCTACTCAAGAGCGGAAGACTTGACCTTGAGGCCAATGGTGCTTTTAGTAGACTAACGTTTAAGGACATCAGGGATACAGAAGGGATCCACATAAATCCGACCTGGCCCCAGGTCTGGACTGTGTGGATGAATACCAGGGTGCCCCCCACCGACGATGTGCATTTTAGAAGAGCCATTCTGTATGCTTACGATTACGAGGCTGTACTTGAGCAGTATGCACCCTTTGGCGCTCAAGAAACGGGGGTATACCCCTCAACGCTGCCTGGATACATAGAGATTCCCCCGCAGCCGCGGCGGCAAGACCTGGAGAAAGCGAGAGAAGAGCTGGCGCTGTCAAAGTATGACCCTGCAGAGACGACGGTTGTCTTCCACTATTGTGGAGGCCTTGAGGCTGAAAAGGAGATCTGCCTACAACTGCAGGCAGATTTTGCTAAATTAGGGGTAAAGGTTGAGGTAGTTGGTCCTGCATGGCCCCAGTATGAGGCAGAGTGCACAGCTCCGGAAACAACTCCTAACCTGTCGATCTTTATGTTCCCTTTGAATTACCCATCACCGGATTCCTTCATCCAGTATATGTATCATCCCGATAATGTTGGAGGGATTTACGCGTCTCACTGGTATGCAGAGGAGGAGCTTGGTCAACTAATTGATCGGTCACGGGAAACCTTAGATTTTAACGCAAGGCTTAAAATATACCGACAAATCCAGGAAAAGGTAGCATCTCAGGTTCTTGCATTCTACCCCTATGAAATTCCTGCACTGTTCACCAGCCAGGATTACCTCATTGGTCCTAAAGAGACATTTCCGCTGGTAGGTCCCACTATCAATATGCACAACTGGCGGATCAATCTGACACTGAAGCAGGAGTCGCGTGGGTAATCGGATATGAATCAGGGAGGACGAGAGTGGATAACAGGCTTCTCGCCCTCCCTATCAGGAGAACAGGATGGGCAAATATATTGGTCTGAGGGTTTTACAGTCGCTTTTTGTTCTTTTTGGACTTTCTCTATTGATTTTTTCTGCTAGTAGGGTTATCCCCGGTGATCCGGCTCGCGTAGCATTGGGACCTCTTGCTACGGAGGAGCAGGTTCAGGAGCTCAGGGAAGAGATGCATTTAGATAAACCATTCCTCGTTCAATACTACTTCTGGTTTACCTCTGTGCTACGCGGGGATCTGGGGGAATCTTTGTATACGCGGCGGCCAGTGGTTACGGATTTGAAGAGGTTTATCCCTGCAACCTTAGAGTTGATCGTCTTTGCTTTTCTCCTATCGCTAATTATAGGACAAACAATAGGAATCCTCGCAGGCCATTTTAGGGACTCCTGGTTTGACGGTCTATCTCGGCTGATCTCGTATATTGGAATTGCTACGCCACCTTTCGCACTGGGCATCTTTCTTCTGTTAATTTTCAGCTATATTCTAAATTTAATGCCTTCGGTGGGAAGACTTAGCCTGGGACTGAGGTCTTCACCCCAAATAACGGGCTTTCTCATTTTTGATAGTTTGATCACCGGGCACCTCGATGTCGCCTGGGAGGCATTCAAGCATATTATTCTGCCGGCTATAAGCCTGACAGCAGCTAATCTAGCACAGGAGAGTAGAATTACTCGCTCCTCTATAGTTGAGAATCAGCAGAAGGATTACATAACTGCTCATATAGTGTACGGTATCCCTACGCGGTCTATTATCTTCAAATATCTGCTAAAACCTTCATTTATACCAACTGTATCAATAATGGGTCTGGATATTGCTTACTTGCTCGGTAATGCTTTTCTTGTGGAAGTAGTATTTATGTGGCCAGGATTCTCTCGCTATGGAGTTACCGTAATGCTGAATAAAGACCTTAATGCTATTATTGCAGTAGTTCTGGTTATAGGAGTTGCCTTCTCTGTGGTGAATCTTATTGTCGATATTGTTGTCTCATTTCTTGATCCCAGGATCCGGCTACAAAGGAAGGGAGGATAAGTCTTGCCAGAGAAAGAGTTCCTTGTCGCTGCTTTGTCCAAGAGAAAGGATGATTTCTTAAAAAGGTGGTACTACTTTTCTCGAAATCCTCTTTCCATAGTCGGACTAATCGTTCTTCTCTTAATCTTTCTTGCTGCTGCTCTGGCCCCATATATTACTCCTTACCCTGAGCATGCGGGAGCATTTACAAATTTTCGTGAAGCGAGTCTGCCTCCAAGCCTAACCCACTTTTTTGGGACCGATTCTGTGGGTAGGGATGTATTTACCCGTATTATTTTCGGATACCGCTTTTCTCTGTTCTTGGTAGTTGTTGTGCTCAGCCTGGGTGTCCCTCTGGGTATTATCCTGGGTCTTGTTGCCGGATACTATAAGGATACCTGGATTGAGATTGCAATTATGCGAATCACGGATATCTTCTTATCTGTTCCTCCCCTGGTTTTGGCCCTGGCGATAACTGCAATGTTAAGTCCTAATTTGCTTAATCAAATGGCAGCCGTATCGCTTGTGTGGTGGCCATGGTATTCCAGGTTAGTGTATGAAATTACGACATCACTGCGTCAGGAGGACTTTGTGCGCGAAGCTGAGCTTATCGGGGCAAGCAAAACGCATATCCTATTGAGGGAGGTTCTTCCAAATTGTACAGCTTCCATTTTGACAAAGATGACTTTGGATGCTGGTCTGGTCATAATAGTTGGTGCTTCCCTGAGTTTCATTGGTCTTGGGGTACAGCCGCCGAAGCCTGGTCTGGGAACAATGATCGCTGATGGAGCGAGAAGATTACCCGCCGAATGGTGGACAGCCGTATTCCCAGCGCTTGCTATTATAATTGTCATATTGGCGTTCAATTTTGTGGGGGATGGCTTACACGATATGTTCGCCGTCGAGGAGGTCTGATTCTGGGAAATGAGACCATTATTAGAAATAAAGAATTTACACGTCCGGTTCAGAACCTTTAAGGGAGAGCTGAAGGTACTGAATGGTGTGAATATGGTAATTGGTGAGGGGGAGAGAGTCGGTTTGGTGGGAGAGACAGGTTGTGGAAAAACAACCACCATGAAATCAGTGCTACGAGTTCTTCCTCCTCCAGCAAGGATTTCGGCCGGGGAGATCTTCTACCGGGGAAAAGACATCCTTAGGATGAAGCCCGGCGAGATACAAAACTTCAGAAGGGAGATAAGTGCGATATTTCAGGATCCCCTAACGGCTCTTAACCCGGTCTTTACAGTTGGTCATCAACTACACGATGTTATCAAGTATTTATCCAAAGCCAGGAATGGGAAGTACCTGTCCAGGGAGGAGATAAAAGCTCGGTGTATTGCTGTACTTGAGGAAACCGGTATGCCAGACTCAGAAAGAATCCTGAGCAACTATCCTGTACAATTGAGTGGTGGAATGAGACAGCGGGTTTGTATTAGTGAGGCCCTTAGTGTTGCCGCCCAGCTTCTCATTGCTGATGAACCTACTACATCATTAGATGTCACTATACAAGATCAGATATTACGGCTGCTTGCGAGGTTAGTCGAAGAGAAGAATATATCAATTATACTAATAACTCATGCTTTTGGGGTTGTCAGTGAAGTAACAGATAGAGTATATGTTATGTATGCCGGGAATATAGTAGAAACAGCAAGGACAGAAGAATTTTTTAGTAATCCACTACATCCTTACACTCATGGGTTGATGAATGCTATTCCTAAGTTAACCGGCGAAGGTATAGCGAAAGGTATTGAGGGTAGAATTCCCAATTATCTGAACCCGCCAGCGGGTTGCCGATTTCACCCCCGATGTAAACATAAAACCTCAATATGTAAGAAGAAGAAACCCCCTCTCTTTACTACGGGAGATAATCACAGAGTTGCCTGTTTTCTTTATCAAAGGTGATTCATTTGGTAGAAGAGATGTTAGCTGTTAAAAATCTGAAAAAGTATTTTGTTACTCCGCAAGGGACAGTCAGAGCAGTAGATGGGATTAGTTTTTCAGTGAAAGGAGGAGAGACTTTTGGTCTTATTGGTGAATCTGGTTCAGGAAAAAGCACAGTGGCTTATACTATAGTGGGAAGCTATCATCCTACCGAGGGAAGAATTGTGTTTAAAAAGGAGGATATGAGCAGGGAATCCAGCAAGCGTTCAAAGCTCTTAAAGAAAGAGATTCAGATGATTTTTCAAGATCCGGGGTCCTCTCTGAACCCCCGTAGAAATATCAAGCAGATTATAGAACTACCTTTAAAAGTACACCGCATTTCAGAAAATAAGACTCGAATCCAGAAAGTGGTAGAGTTGTTAAAGATGGTTGAATTGCCAATAGATTATTTATATAAGCATCCCGGGGAGATAGGAAATGGAGAAAAGCAGATGGTGGCAATTGCCAGAGCGCTTGCCACAAACCCTTCTCTCATTCTCTTAGACGAACCTACTTCAGCTTTAGATGTTTCAATACAAGCAAAGATAATAAATCTATTAATAAGATTACAAAAAGAATTTAATTTAACTTATCTATTCATTACCCATGATTTAAGCTTGATAAGAAATGTAGGCTCAAGGGTAGCTATTATGTACTTAGGTAAGATATGTGAGATAGCTACTGCTTCACGACTCTTTGAGAAACCTCTGCACCCGTATACTCAAATGTTATTCTCTTCTATTCCGGTTGTTTCTAAAGAGGAAAAAGCACTAAAGCCCGAGAAGATCATTTCTAAGGGGGAGATCCCTTCTCCGGTAAATATACCTACTGGTTGTGGTTTTCATTTGCGATGTCCTAAAAAGAAAGATATCTGTTTCAGGAAGGATCCGGAGATGGTAGAGGTGGAGGAGGGACATACTGTCAGATGCCATTTGTATACATAGGTTATAGCTGAAAAAAGACTCGGAAGAATTACCCTTATAAATGATTTATTTAAGTCTTGTTAACAGAAGAAAAATAAAAAAATTGAAGGAGAGTTAATAATGAGAATTTCCCGAATGATTACCGCGGTAGATTCCCATACGGCAGGGGAACCAACCCGGATAGTGACCGGTGGATTTCCTTATATCCCGGGAAATGATATGCAAAAAAAGAGGGAATGGATGGCAAAAAACAAGGATTATCTTCGCAAAATGTTAATGTGGGAGCCGAGGGGGCATCGAGATATGTTTGGCGCAGTAATCACAGAGCCCGTATCGGACGATGCAGATGTAGGAGTTATCTTTATGCATAATGGAGGTTATGAAGATATGTGCTGCCACGGCTCGATAGGAGCAGTAACTGTTCTCGTGGAGACAGGGATGGTAGAACGCGAGAATTCAACTAGAAAAGAGAAGGAGGTTATCCTGGATACCCCTGCAGGTAAGATATACTCCAGGGCAAAGATAGAAAATGGAAAGGTGAGGGAGGTAGCCATCAGAAATGTTCCCTCCTTTTTTTACTCTTCGGCAGGTATAAAAGTTAAAACTGTGGGGGAAGTTCCCGTCGATATCGCTTACGGAGGTAATTTTTTTGCCCTGGTAAATGCAAAAAGTTTACATACAAAGATAGAACTTAAGGAGATTAGAAAGCTGATAGAATTTGGACTGGATATCAGGGAAACGGTAAATAATGAGGTAGATATAGTTCATCCGGCAACAGGAAAAAGGGGGAAGGTGAGTTTGACTGAGATATTTGAAGAGACATCCCCACCGAGGAATGCAGTAGTATTTGGCCCGGGACAGGTAGATAGGTCTCCCTGTGGAACAGGCACCTGTGCCAGGATGGCAACTCTACATGCACATAAGAGATTAAAAGTTGGACAAATGTATAAATACAGGAGTATAATCGGTACAGAATTTTATGGAAAAATAGTGAAAGAGACAGAGGTTGGAGACTATGAGGCAATAGTGCCAGAGGTTACAGGAAGCGCTTATATCACCGGGCTTCAACAATTCGTTATGGATGAAGAAGACCCCTTTAAATACGGATTTCAATTAAAAATTTGATTTTTTAAAAGAAAGAGGAGATACTATGCGTATTGAAGAGCATCCCATCCTAACTTTTAAAAAGGGAAGGAAGGTAGAATTTTCCTTTGATGGTGAAAAGATGTGGGGATATGAGGGAGAGCCTATAGCCGCAGCTCTCCATGCAAATGGAGTAAGGGTTTTAAGGAGGAGTATAAAACTCAATCGACCCCGGGGCTTTTATTGTGCTATTGGTAACTGTTCTTCTTGCTTGATGAAGGTTAATGGAGAGCCCAATGTAAAGGTGTGTGTGGAAAAACTCAAAGAAGATATGGTAGTGGAAACTCAGAAAGGGAAAGGTGACTTATCTACAGCCAAAATAAGTCCTGTCTCCTCCTCAAGAGAAGGGAAGAGAATAAGAAAAACCGATATAGCAGTCATTGGGGCTGGACCTGCAGGATTGTTAGCAGCCATAAGCGCCCATCAGATGGGAGCAAAGGTTACCCTATTGGACAGGGATTCAAAGCTTGGAGGTCAGTTAATTAAACAGACTCATATGTTCTTTGGCTCTGAGGAGCAGTATGCATCTATCAGGGGTATAGATATCGCAGATATTTTAGCCAATAAATTGGACAGAGAGAAAACCGATATTATGCTTGATGCAACAGTAGTAGGCTATTATCGAGAAGATGGCGTCTTAGGTATAGAACAGAACAATAGATTCATAAAAATTAAGCCGGAGAGAATAATTGTAGCTACGGGAGCATCAGAAAGAGTTCTTGCCTTTCCCAACAACGATCTACCGGGTATATATGGGGCAGGTGCTGCTCAAACTTTAATGAATGAACATGGTGTAGTGCCCGGAGATAATGTGCTTATGGTAGGTGCCGGAAACATCGGACTTATTGTGAGCTATCAGTTGATGCAAGCAGGAATTAATGTAAAGGCAATTATAGATGCCGCTCCCAAAATAGGTGGATATTGGGTTCATGCCTCCAAGGTTCGCCGCTTAGGAGTTCCTATCTATACCTCTTATACTGTAAAGGAAGCTTACGGAAAGGAGAATTTAGAAAAAGTTACCATATGGGAGTTAGATGAGGACTGGCAACCTCTAAAAGGGACAGAGATGGATTTAGATGTGGATGTTATCTGTATTGCTGTAGGTTTATCACCCTTGGCTGAATTATTATGGCAGGCAGGCTGCCAGATGAAATATATCCCCGAATTGGGAGGACATACCCCGGTAAGAGACGAAGATATGCAGACAACTACCAAGGGTATCTATGTAGCTGGTGATGTAGCGGGAGTGGAGGAAGCCAGCAGCGCTATGGTTGAAGGTTCATTAGCAGGAT
The DNA here is from genome assembly GCA_034659655.1 of Candidatus Aerophobota bacterium. Taxonomy (GTDB): domain Bacteria; phylum Aerophobota; class Aerophobia; order Aerophobales; family JAGGXI01; genus JAGGXI01. The sequence continues at coordinate 17,306 of JAYEHT010000048.1, forward strand.
TATGCGCCGCAAAAAGCTTGGGATATGATACCGGTAGATTTAAAGAGTTAAAGAAGGAGGCAATAAATCAACTTAAAGGTTTGCGTTCCGGCCCTGTTAGCGAAGGTATAAGAAAGGGTCTCAAGCAATTAATTGAATTAAGGAGAAAAAGTAAAAATGATTGAGAAGACAGGAGTGCCTACACGAAAGGATTTAGCAGGGATTTTTCCTCCAAAGGAGAGATTGGAAAAGGGTCCTGTTGCTGTTATAGAGTGTTTTCAGCGAATACCCTGTGATCCCTGTTATACTGCCTGCAGGAGAGGAGCTATTGAGGAATTTGAAGATATAAATGATTTGCCCAGAATTGATTTTGAGAGATGCAACGGCTGCAGCGTTTGCGTAAGCAAGTGTCCCGGACTTGCTATATTTATTGTAGATGAGACTTATTCTGAAAAAGAGGCTTTAATTAAACTTCCCTTTGAATTTTTACCCCTTCCCCAAAAGGGAGAAGAAGTAGATGCTTTAAATCGCCAAGGAGAGGTGGTAGGTGAGGCAAAGGTAGTAAAGGTTCAAAACGGGAGATACGAAGATAAAACACCCGTTATCTCCATTTTAGTTCCCAAAAAGCTTTCCATGGAGGTAAGAAATATTAGATTGAGGAGAACCAGTGATGAGTAATAAGGACGATGAGAATACTATTGTTTGTCGCTGTGAAGATATTACTCTTAAAGAGATCAGGGATTTGATTAAAAGGGGATTCAAAACAGTGGATGAGATAAAGAGAATAAGTAGATGTGGTATGGGTCCCTGTCAGGGTAGAACCTGCAGGCAAATTGTTATGATGGAAATAGCTAAGGCTACAGGAAAGGATATCAGAGATGTTAAACTCTCTACATTTAGACCCCCTACCAAAAACATAAAGATTGGTATTCTGGCTGAAGCCGCTAAAGGTGAAGGTGATGAAGAGAAGCGCTGAGGTGGTCATTATTGGGGGAGGTATTTCCGGACTTTCCACAGCCTATAATTTAGCCCGGATGGGATGCAGGGATGTGGTTCTTTTAGAAAAAGATTCTCTCTATAGCGGGTCATCAGGAAGATGTGCTGCAGGAGTGAGGCAGCAGTTTGGCCTGGAGATGAACTGCCGTCTGTCAAAAGGATCTATTGAAATATTAGAAAATTTAAACGAGCTGTTGGATTATGACCGAGATATAGAGCTTAAACAGGGAGGTTATCTTTGGCTGCTTCATACAGATGAAGAAGTAGAGATATACAAAAAGAACGTTCAACTGCAAAATAGTCTGGGGATTGAATCCCGGCTAATAACAGTAGAAGAGGCTCTAAAAATTGTCCCTTATTTAAATCCTGAAAGGATAAAAGCGTGTACTTTTCATCAGAAAGATGGTCATGTTAATCCCTTTGAGGTATCTCAGGCTTATGCAGAAGCAGCTAAACGTCTTGGAGTAGAGATAAACATCTTTACCAAGGTTACGAATATAAAGGTGAAAAATAATCGTATAGTAGAGGTACTCACAGATAAGGGGAAAATTTCCACAAGTAAAGTGTTTAATGCGGCTGGTGCCTTTGCCAAGGATATAGGAAGAATGGTTGGAGTAGACCTTCCCTTAAGACCTGAAAGACGTCAAATTCTGGCTACAGAACCGGTAGAGCCTCTTTTAGCTCCCATGGTAATCTCTACAGAGCTTTCCTGTCAACAAGAGCCTCAGGGCAGTATACTAATGGCCTGCCATGGTCCTAACGATCCTGAAGGGACGGATGTTTCCTCAACCTGGGAATTTATGGAGGAAATGGCAAAAAGGATATGCAAGATTTTACCTGTTCTTTCCAATATAAAAGTTGTAAGGCAGTGGGCGGGAAGCTATACTATGACTGTCGATGCGGCACCCATATTAGGGTCTGTGCCGGAGCTGGAAGGTTTTTATTTAGCTGCAGGTTTCAGCGGTCATGGATTTATGTTAGGACCTATGACCGGAGTGCTAATGGCAGAATGCATCCTGGGTAAAGAGATGACTATCCCCATTGATAAGTTAGATATCGGTCGTTTTGAACGAGGAGAATTAATGAGGGAACCGGCTGTTTCCTGAAAAATTAAGATATAGTGAAGATAAAAGGAGGAAGTTCCTAATGTGGGAGGGGAAAAAGCAATTTGAAGGGATAGAGGGAGCCAGGCGCAGAGCTTTTTATAAGGCTAATGGCTACACCGATGAAGACCTTAGAAAGCCTCATATTGGAGTTGTCAATACCTGGAATGAGGCTGCTCCTGGTCACTCTCATTTAAGGAAAATTGCCGAGTCGGTAAAGGGAGGAGTCTGGCAGGCAGGCGGTACTCCTTTTGAGTTTGGCACCATCTCAACATGCGGAGGGGTCTGTGTAGGAGCAGAAAATAAAGCTTTAAGATATGAGTTAGTTATTAGAGACGTCATAGCAGGTTCAATCGAGATAGTAGCTATGGAACATATGTTTGATGGACTTGTTCTCCTCTCATCCTGCGATAGTATAATTCCAGCCGAGTTAATGGCAGCGGCTCGATTGGACATACCTTCTATTTTAGTAACCGGAGGACCAATGGCTCCTGGTAGATATCAGGGCAAAGATATAGTTGTCTCGCAGCTGGATGAGGCATTTTTAGGAGGAGTTAAAGCAAAAAAGATTTCAGAGAAGGAGATATTAGAAATGGAAGATGTGGTCTGTCCCGGTCCGGGAGCATGCCCTCTTATGGGCACAGCCAATACTATGCAGATTATATCTGAGGCTTTGGGAATGACTTTAACTGGCTCATCCACAGTCCCTGCTCTCTCAGCACACAAACTAAGAACAGCCAAGGAGTCTGGTAGACAGATAGTAAGATTGGTTAAAAAGGGGATAAGGCCTTCTTATATTATGAGTGAAGAAGCTCTGGTTAACGCTATAGTGGTAGATCTAGCTATAGGAGGATCAACAAATGCAGTGCTTCACCTACTTACTCTTGCTCAGGAGTTAAATATCGTGCTTTCTCTTGATGATTTTGATCAACTGAGCAGAAGAACACCCTGTATATGTGCCGTTATTCCTAACGGTCCTTATACAGTAATAGATTTTCACGAGGCAGGAGGGGTTCCTGCCCTGATGGGAGAGTTAAAAGAGCTTTTAAATGTTAACTGTATTACAGTTAATACAAAAAAGATAGGGGAAAATATAAAAGATGGGATGATATTAAATGAGAAAGTAATCACCAGGAAAGATAATCCTGTTTATGAGGAAGGAGGGCTGGCTATTTTAAAAGGAAATATTGCTCCTCAGGGAGCGGTTGCCAGGCCTACTTCCTTCAAAAAAGAGATGCTCAAGCATAGAGGGCCAGCAAAAGTTTTTGATGGTGATGAGGATGCTCTAAAGGCAATATATGACAAACAGGTGAGAAAAGGGGATGTTATAGTAGTAAAGTATGAAGGTCCTAAGGGAGCACCGGGAATGCGAGAAGTGATGCTCTCTACCGATGCTTTAGTAGGTATGGAACTGGATAAATCTATCGCCTTAATCACCGATGGGAGATTTTCAGGCTTCACCCGGGGAGCAGCCATAGGACATATTTCTCCCGAAGCTATGGTTGGTGGTCCTGTTGCTATTATAAAAGATGGAGATATTATTGATATAGATATTCCTGACCGTAGTTTAAATGTTCGTTTGACAGAGGAGGAAATTAAGATGCGGTTAAGGAGTTGGAGACCTCCAGAGCCAAAGGTTAAAAAAGGTGTTCTTACCATTTACTCACGGCTTACTGAACAGGGAGAAAAAGGAGCAGCCATCAATACAAATATATAGTTTTTCCTGAAAGGAGTCTTACATGTCTACTCGACACAGTATATCCTATCGTGAAAGAGTGGCAAGGGAACTAAAAATTGGTAAGGAAGTTCTCTATTTAACCCAACAGGAGTGTATTAAGACGGGAATTACTACTGATGAAGTTTTAAAGTTTATAGAAGCAGCTTTAGCCGCCCATGGTCGTAAAGAAGTGGAGATGCCTGCTGTGATTGGCATTCATCCTTTACAAAATTCACTTTTCCATGCTATGCCTGCCTGGATGCCTGCTCAGAGTGTATGTGGTATAAAATGGGTTAGCAGCTTTCCCGATAATAAAGAAAGATTTCATTTACCCCGAACCACAGGTTTGTTGATTCTTAATGATTCTGAGTCGGGATTTCCCTTAGCTATTATGGATGCTGTTTGGATTACAGCTAAAAGAACACCCGCTGTTACAGCTATTGGTGCAAAATTGTTAGGTAATCCCGGGGCTGAAACCTTGGGAATGTTCGGTTGCGGTGTGCAAGGAAGAGGACATGTTAGATTTTTGCCCGGGGTTATGCCTGATTTGAAGAGGATTTATGTTTTCGACGTTCTCGAAGAAGCTATGGATAGTTTAATTAGAGAACTGCAGCCCGTGACG
>JAYEHT010000049.1:0-4211 GCA_034659655.1 Candidatus Aerophobota bacterium
CCCCGGAATATCTTCATAGCGAACTTTGGGCTCTAAGACATTCTCCCCAGTATGATCTCCTGTTTTTGCTTTCTCTTTCCTTTTAAAAAACTTATCCCAAAAACTCATCTTTGCCTCCTAAAAATCTCTATGATACCCCCAAAAATCCTCTTGATTTTCTATCCATTTTTGAAGGATCCTGATTCAAGCTCAGCATAAGCTTCTCAACTGCTTCCAAGACAGAGTAATGGCAAACTGTGTTAAAAGCCGTAAGGTCCTGCGAATCAAAAAGGTCCAAATCCTCTATTTTTTGGGGGATAAAATTGACAAAGGGAATTATAGTTAAAAGTGCCCGGAAAATTGAAAGTCGGTAGACAAGATACCAGGCAACATCTAAGTTATTTCCGTAATCTATTGCGTTAAGTAGGAACTGATAAGGTTTCAATCTGAAATGCTTATCTTTTACCACCAAAAATTCTCTTTTTCTCCCCAAAGCTCCTCTTATAAATCCTGGTATAAGTTCTTGTCTTTTCATCACAATGGAGGAGACCTCTGATCGTTCTATAACATCCTCTGTCCCCTTATAAATTTCCTCTGCCCTTCCTTGAGCTCCTTCTATTAGATGAGCCCACTCACCGGTAACGTTCTGTTTTAAGACAAGTCTGGTTGCTGCCAAAGGAATACCTATAATAAGAAAAACAATGCCCCATCCCAGGATACCAGGAGCAAAAAAGGAAAGAGGGATTCCTGCAACAATGAAAATAATTCCGAGAAGGACTAAACCAGGACCAACTGGTAGCACCCAGCGAAAGTAGGGTCTGAGAATCAAAGCTAGTTCCCCCAACTCCTCTTTTAATAAAAAACCACCTATGATGGTTAAAAGAATGCCCCAGAAGAGAGGGATTCCTCCCAAAAACCCCGGGATGATTGAATAGATTCCATAGATAAAAAGTATCCAGCCAATTATTTTCTTTCGTCTCTTTTTAAGGTAGCTGCCGATGCTACGGAAAATTTCTTTCAGCTCCTCTTCCATTTTAAACCTCCTTTAAACCGGATAAATATCTTTTGGGTATTTTATCTGGACAAAGCGGATCATCTATTGCTTTTTACCTTCTAAAATGGACTTTATTTTGCGCTTTAAGACAGAACCTCCAAGAAGACCTCGGCCAACTTAGGATCAAATTGTTTTCCTGCTCCCTCTTGCAGTTTTTTAATTGCCTCCTTTTTGCTAAGCCTTTTCCGGTAAGGTCTATCAGAGATAAGTGCCTGATAGACGTCCACTAAGGCAATTATCCTGGCCTCAAGAGGTATCTCATCACCTGCCAATCCATCTGGATACCCTTCCCCATCCCATCTTTCATGAATTGCCCGAACTATGGGAACTATCTTCTTTAAGCCTCTAACATATTGTACTATCTTAGCACTATTCTCGGCATGTTTTCTAACAATTTTTTTCTCCTTTTCAGTTAAAGAACCTGGCTTGTTCAAAATGTGGGTGGGAACAACGAACTTACCTATATCGTGCAAAAGACTAGCAGTTCTTATTCTTTTTATCCTCTCTTCCTTTAGTCCTACCTTCTCAGCAAGTTCTAAGGCCATCTCTGATACAAGCTTGGAATGCCCGCCAGTGTAGCCGTTTTTCATATTCACGGTTTCAGCTAAAGCATAGATTACCTCGGGAAGAACCTCTTCTTTGTAAAGTTCTTTTGTATCGGCTACCTTCCACTCATCCCAGATAAATGTTTTTTTCTGAGGATGATGTTTAGCAAAAATCATACTTCGATCAGCTTTTGCCAGAATATCTTCAATAAAGTTACCATGGATAGGGTAAGAGGCTATTCCAATGCTTATACCCAAGGAAGAATAATTTTTAGCCCCTTTTGCCCTAAGAAAAGCCTGATGTATTCTTTCAGCTATTTTTTCTGCCTGAAAAGGATCTGTTTTGGGAAGAAGCACAACAAACTCATCTCCTCCATATCTACAGAGAGTATCTTCTTCTCTTAGAGAAGATTTTATGGTCTTTGCTGTCTGACAAAGAACCTTATCTCCTTCTGCATACCCTTTTATTCTATTAATAGCTTTAAAATCGTCTACATCACAGAAAAGAAAGGATGGATAAATTTCTTCTCGGGAGGATCTTGTAATCTCTTCTCTAGCTCTGGCTAGGAAATAAGAACGGGAGTAAAGGCCGGTTAGCTCATCTCGAATAGATTTTTCCTTCAGCACCTGAAGATCCCTCATCCTTTCCAGGTTAAGAGCAAGTTGTTCTGCAAGCAAAGTGAGCACCTCGCTTTCCTTTTCGCTCCAAGATCTTTTTTTCTTGCTATATACAGTAAGAGTGCCAAGCAATTTATCCTCTGCCAGCACAGGAGTGCACATTAAAGAAACAATTCCTTCTCTTTTACCTACCTCCGGGTAAAGAATTTTGGAATCTTCTTCTATATTTTGGGAAAATAAAGGCTTCCTTAGTCGGGCAACCTTCCCTACAAGTCCTTCTCCTATCCTTAGAGGAATTTTGGCTTTATACTCCTCGCTTAATCTGTATCCTCCCACCAAAGTTAAATCCTCACCCTTCAAGAGCCGAACCGAGGCAGCATCTGCTCCCAATGTTTTTGTTGTCTCTTTGGCAATACCTAAGATAATCTGTTGGGGATCTTTGGCTTTGGATATAAGATGAGAGACTCTTTTCCAAAGAGACTCAATTTTCCCTTCATAGGTTTCTTTCACGGTATCTCCTTTAAAAAAAGTAGTTGTCCTAGAATAGCCAGTTTTTGTGGGAGCGTGGGAAGAAGAAGGAAGCGTGGCTCGAGTTCTTCGTCCGATGCCTCCACAGTAAGTTCTTAGCAATTTTTCGCTAATTTCTTTTCTTTGGCAAAGCCAGTTAAAAAGAGCATGTCTACATTTAAGCGTATATTCTAATATGTATAGGTAATCCTCATTAATTTTTTTGTCAGGGGTAAAATTTTACCCCTATTTTTTAGATTGGTAGTAGTCCTTCGGCTAATCTCCAAACCGGCCATGAAATTATACAGAAGTTCCCTCCTAATTCTTTTTTTAGCATCTCCCCGTGTTTCTTTTCACCTAGTATGATTATCGTTTTAATACCTTCCTGTTTTATCTTATTAGCTTTACCTTTCCACTTGTTTTGCGTAGAAGCATGCTCTACTTCTGACTCTATAACTACTATGTCTCCATTAGGAGCTTTAACTTTAAGATCGGATCCGGGGGATTGGCTTAGATTTTTTTCAATTATTTCCCAACTCTTAGGCCATATTCGTGCTTTCAGAATTTTTTCTACTTTATTGATTGCCCAGTCATGAGAACTCCTAATTACCTCGTTCTTCTCCACAACTTCCATACTACCACCTCCCTTCATCTTACCTTTCTCCTTCAAATCCTTCCCCGGCACAAACTTTGGTGTCTTCTTAGCTGGAATCTGTATCTTATCCTCTGTTTGAGGATTCCTTCCCCTTCTCGCTTTTCTCTCCATCACCTGAAAAGTGCCAAAGCCAACTAAAGTAACTCTTTCTCCATTTGAGAACAGCATTGATAGTGCTAATATAATGTTTTTTAGTTAATCCTGCTTTTTCAGCCGCTTTGTTAATAAGATCTGCTTTGTTCATGCTGCTCTCCCTATAATTTTTCGCAATAAATAGCTCAAAATAATCTTCTTGCCAAATCTTGTTTGTCTTTCGTCGTCCTTGAATATTATTGAATGTGATTCACTTTATGATATTGAGGTAGTATAACCGGAAAGTGATATAGAAATTATTGTTTCCCACGCTTTAATATAACCTTCCATCTGAAAAAGACATTGAAGTATATCCAATGCAAAAAAGACGCAATATCTTATCTGGAGCATCTTTGAACTGCATTTCATAAAGCTTGGATTGCTTTATTTTCTTCTTTACATAATTATAATTCACAAATTATTTTTTCCTCTCATTTCTCTAATAAATCATCCATAAAACTATTTATCCCCTCCACCAATAACTTCCTCCTTTTGTCCAGAAATTCTCCAAAATTTTCTACTTTCCATAGGGCCTCATTCATAGGAATAAAAAATCTACGCAAATTACTAGGATTCATCTTCTCTACAACCGGCAGATAAACTGACGGTTCTTTATCAAACACTTCCATATTGCTTTTTTGGGTTAAAGGAACTCTATTAGCAATTTCATGTACCTTATTATAGTGTTCCTGATTATTAACTGTATCATAACCATTCCTTG
>JAYEHT010000050.1:0-20852 GCA_034659655.1 Candidatus Aerophobota bacterium
GGTAAAAGTTTATAATCCCGCTTTTGATATAACTCTCGCTAAATATATTAAAGGAATAATTACAGAAAAGGGAATATGTAAGCCCCCTTATAAGGAGAGCTTAAAGAATTTAGAGGAGAAAATATGAAAAAGGGCATAGACAAAGAACAAACAAGATACATTGCTCATTTAGCAAGACTAAAATTAAGCGAAGAAGAAGAGGAAAAATTTACTAAACAACTAAGCGACATCTTAGCTTATGTGGATAAATTAAAAGAGGTAAACACTAAAAACACCCCTCCTACTTCCCACGTTCTCTTCTTTAATAATGTGTTTAGAGAAGATGAAAAGAAAAGCTCTTTACCTTTAAAAGAGGTTTTATCCATCGCTCCCCAGCAAAAACGGGGATATTTCCAGGTTCCCAAAATAATAGGTTAACCGCTCTTTCTTAATCCCTCTTTTATTATAAAAATAGGTAAAATTAAAAGAGAGTTGTAAAGGGATGTAAGAAGAATGAGGAAAGTAAGATGAGCTTGTGAAAAGGAAAAGATGTGAAAAACTGAGGAAAGAAAAAGGAGGAGAAATCCATTAATAATAGTAGCTGAGGACATAATAATAAGAAGAAGTATTAAATTCTCTTCATAAACTTTTTCTCTTATTTCCCCAACGAGAAAACCAACTATACAAAGAGTAAATGCATTTACTCCCCAGAGGGGGGAAAAGAGAATATCCTCTAAAATTCCTATTATAAAACCAGATATTACTCCTTCCTTCCATCCATTATACCATGCCCACAAAACAAGCAGAATTAAAAAAAAGTCGGGTCTGCCCCTCCCAATTTGAAGTCCTCCCATCAAAATAATCTGGAGGGCAAGAGCAATTAAAAATAAGATAATAAATATAATCGCCTTTTTCATTCTTTTACAACGAGTAATTCTTCCAATTTTCTAAAATCTACATAAGGCCTCACCTCTACATATTGGAACAGTCGGTAAGGATTCTTCTTTACCAGAGAAATTTCTCCAACGAGAATCCCTTTAGGAAAAACACCTCCCAATCCAGAGGTTATTACCTTATCCCCTACTTTAATGGAGACCTTATTTGACAGGTATATGAGCTCACATTTTTCCTCCTCGCCTTTGCCCTGAAGAATAGCTATATCTCTGGTGTTCTCATCTCGAACTCCTACCTTACTTCTTTTATCAAGAATTGTCAGTATCTTAGCCTGATGAGGATAAACCTCAATTATCCTCCCTACTAAACCTTTAGCATTAACTACTACCATATTTTTCTCTATTCCTTTTTCCTTCCCTTTCCCGATAAAAATGTTATCAAAATAGCTAAAAGGAGAGTAGGCTATAACTTCTACAGGGATAAGCTTAAATGCCTGTCTCTTTTTGAACTCAAGCATCTTCTTTAATCTCTCATTAGCAGAAAGAATCTCCCGGTAATAATTTTCTTCCCGGAAAGTGAGTTTATCAATCTTCTCCTTGAGTATCTGGTTTTCCTTTCTCAATTTTTCGGCTTGATAAATATTCCCTATAAACCTGGTAAGCTCTGTTTTGAGATTAAAGGAGAATCTCTGGAAAGATTCCACAAAAAAATAACTTCTCTCTCTCGCCTCAATAGGTAGCTCTCTTTTATAGTTAGAGACCAATATTAAAACAAAAGAGATAGAAAGAAAGCTAATTAAGAAAAATACCTTTAAACGAAGAACTTTCTCCAATTCTTGCTCACTTTATTCAGGAGTTACTTCTACCAGGGATAAGAGATCCGCATCGTCCAATAATTTCCCTACTCCTAAAGCTACCGAGAGAAGGGGGTTGGAAGCTACTTTTACTTGAAGGTCTACTCTCTGAGATAAATATTTATCAAGACCTTTAATGTAGGCTCCTCCACCCGTGAGATATATTCCTTTTCGCCTTACATCTCCAGCAAGATCCGGAGGACACTTTTCTAAAACACCCTCTATCATCTTACAAATTACACTAATTACCGGAGAAAGAGCTTCTCCCACCTCTTCTGAATTTACTTCCATCTCTATAGGGAAACCTGTGCTCAGATCTCTTCCCTCTATTTTCATCTTCTCTTTCTCGGGAGGAGGATAAACACATCCTATGTCTATTTTTACTTTTTCCGCCATCTGTTCCCCAATAGATAAAGCGTGTTTTTCCTTTAAATAATGAATTATAGCCTCTGTCATCTCATCACCAGCTACTCGAATAGAATCACTAACAACTATCCCATTCAAGGAGGCTATTGTTGCTTCACTTGTTCCTCCCCCGATGTCTACTATCATACTACCTGAAGGCTCAGATATAGGCAGCTCTATTCCAATAACAGCGGCTACAGATTCAGCTACAAGATGAACTCGTCGCGCTCCTGCAGCCATTCCCATATCCATTACAGCCCTCTTCTCCACCTTGGTTGCACAAGAAGGAATACCAACTACAAGGCGAGGTCCAATTAAAACACGGTGAGGCTGAACCTGGGAGATAAAGTATTTAATCATTTTCTCTGTTATATCAAAATCAGCAATTACTCCATCCTGTAAAGGCTTAATAGCTAAAATATTTTGAGGGGTCTTACCTACCATCTCCTTGGCCTCTTTCCCTATACCTACAATTTTTCCATCCCCCTGACTAACAGCCAATACAGAAGGCATATTTAAAACGATCCCCTTGTTTTGAGCATAAATTAAAGTATTGGTAGTACCTAAATCTGTCCCTAAATTGTTTCCAAATATTCTAAAGCTAAATATATCTTTAAACATATTAGCCTCTCTCCTTCCTGTATTATATCTATACAGGAAAAGAAAGTCAAATTTGCGCATTAGATAAAAATAAGGATTTTTTTATTTTAAGCAAAGAAAACAGATGGTGTGCTTTTTCACTCCTCATACCTCATCTCCTTTTAAACGAGTAATATTGATAATAAGATAAAAATCCTCACTGTTCTTTAAGCCTTCTTTGAACAAAATAGCTGACCATGTCGTATAGAGTTTTCATACCATAATCGTAACCTTTGGATGCGTAATACAGTGTATGGTTGAGAACCCTGGCTACCCATAAACGAAATAAAAGATCTCGCCAGACCTTTTTGTCCTGGTCGAATTTATCCAGGAGAATCCCGTATACTTCATACCAGATCTGAGGATCCATAAAGCGGACATTAGGGTCTTTTCGGCATAATCTCATCCCCTCCCTTATCCTTGAAGGGAAAAAACTAAGCAACTCCATTTCCTCCTCTGTCCAATTTTCCCTTAGCAAGGGGAGAGTTCCCTCTACATCGAATGCTCTCTTCTCCCTGACTGCTTTGAGAACCATATCTACGGAGTCCTTTTTGTAAGGAATATTTCCCTTGTCTATTCTCATTTTGCAATCTTCCTGGATAATGGCAAAACATTCTATGAGCATGGTGTAAAGATCGGTAAGTTTTCCATAGAACTTGTGGAGTTTGCCCTCCTTGATATAGGCCTCATAAAGTGGGACTTGATATCTACAAAAGGCAAGTGTATAAGCAGTATCTATGCCCCAGTCACTGTAGTTTAGAACCTTTTTGTCCTTGAGGAGTTTCTCGGCTATCCCCCTTTCAATGATAAGTTCTCCCCCGAGAGGCTGCTCGATATGGGGAAGAAGAGTATCGGGCCAATTGTAGGCGAGACCACATTTGGTTATATTCCAGGTGATCGTCCCATCAGTCGACGCCTTAGGAAAGAAGAACCTTACTACCTGATACCCTTCCTCAGCCTTCCTTTCCCCTCTTTCAACCCATCTTCGGTTGAAGCTCACGATATCAGCATCGTAAAAATGGATTCTATCATAAGATGTGTGGTGGACAAAGAAATCCAGAGCTGTATTCATACCATCTCCCTTGCCAGGACGCTTTCCCCCGAACCTTTTCTGAACCATTAAATGGATTCTTTTTTTCTCTTTCTTTTCAACCTCAGGAATCTTAGCCTCTATCTCATTAAAACAGTCATTTTTCTCGTATCCCACACACAAAACCTCTCTCACATTGGGATGAGATAGCGCCTCTTGAATATTTCTGGTGAAAACTTTGATATCTTCTTTTTTAAAAGGGAAACAGACAATGCTTTTAAAACTCATTTAACTATCCTATTACAATTTTTATACCGCATAGATTTGATAATACTAATCTTTCTCTATCTATCCTCTTCACTATTTCCTGAAAAAATTAACAGTCCTTTGTTATAAAAGCCGGGATAGATACTCGTAAATCTCAGGTCTTAGACTTCTTAAAACACGCTCCTGCCTTTTTTCTTTTAAAATTAAATTAAGATTTAGTTCTACAGATAATACCTCCTCCTGGCTGGAGGAAGCCTCAGCAACAACCTCTCCCTTAGGATTAACTACTTTGCTCAGACCGCAGTACTGGATATTTCCTTCTCTGCCAACTCTGTTTACATGAGCTACGAAAATTTGATTATCCTGAGCACGAGCTCTTGCTCGCAGGTTCAAAAGATACTCATACCCTTTAGGAATGGCTGAAAGAATAAAGACAATCTGGGCCCCTTTAAGAGAAAGCACTCGAAACAGCTCTGGAAAGGCGTGGTCATAGCAGATACTTACTCCCAATTTGGCTATTTCAAGATCAATAACAGAGAAGTCTTTCCCCGGTCTGAAATATTGATGCTCTGTGGGATAGAGGTAAAACTTCCTGTATTTGCCAACCAGTTTTCCCTCTCTATTTATGACAAAGGCTGTATCGTAAAGTAGGTCCCCACACAAAGGGTCCTTTTCCACAATACTACCTACAACTGCCAATCTGTATTCTTTTGCTTTCCTGCTTATTTGCTCGGTTGTCTCACCAGGGATAGTTTCTGCAAGTTCGTAGAAGTCATCCCCGATCAGATCTAAATTATAACCAGTGGTGAAAAACTCTGGAAGACCGACAATATCAACCTTTCCTTTAAGCTCTCCCATGAATTTTACCGCCTTACTAATATTATCAACCTTATCTCTTGTTTTGCAATCCATCTGAATTAGTGCTAATTTTATTTTTTTACTATTCAACTTTTTAGCCTTCCTTCCCTGGAAGTTATTCAATCTTCTTTCAAAACCCCAAAATGTTTGTTACGCATGCCTCAGGAAACCATCAATTATAATGTAAGTAGCAAAGAACATAAGGAGAGAAAATACCATTCTCCATTGTATTAATGTTTCAGATAAATAATAAAAGAGGGCACCAGAGGCCAACATGGCGACAGCCAAACTTGCAATTTTTCTCGGAATTTTCATGAGTCTCATCCATACATATACATTAAAGCAATGCTCCCCCCGATTTTCGATCAAAAATGTGAATCTTTTCCTTATCAAAGGAGAGCCAAACCTCATCCCCGGCCTTTAGATCTTGAGTGGAATCTCTTATCGCAATAAAAGGGTTCCCCCCTGCCTCTAAGTAAACGTTGGATTCTCTTCCCATTGGCTCTATGTGGACAACTTTTGCCTCAAATGAGTTCTTTTGGCTCTTTTTCATGATTACAATATTCTCTGGGCGTACTCCTAAAGTTACCTCCGATGGGGTAGCTCTTTTCATCAGTTCTTTCATCCTCTTTGGAAGTACGTAGATGGAAAATTCTAAATCGATCACTATATTTCCATTCTTCTCTACTAGGCTTCCGTCCAACATATTCATGGGCGGGCTCCCGATAAATCCTGCAACGAACTTACTCCTGGGATTATGATATAATTCAGTTGAGGTGCCCATTTGTTCTAAGTGACCCTCATTCATGACAGCGATTCTATCACCCATTGTCATTGCTTCTACTTGGTCATGAGTGACGAATATGGTAGTTACACCCAACTCCTGTTGCAATTTTTTCAGCTCTACCCTTGCGTGAACTCTTAGCTTGGCGTCGAGATTTGCGAGGGGCTCGTCCATTAAGAAGATTTTAGGGCCCCTGACTATTGCTCTCCCCAGTGCTATTCTTTGTCTTTGACCGCCGCTGAGCGAGGTTGGTTTTCTATTTAAAAGGTTATCAATTTTCAGGAGTTGAGCGGTTTTCTTAACTCTTGCTTCGATCTCATGTTTGTTAACTTTCCTAATTTCTAGGGGAAATGCGATATTGCCAAACACGGTCATATGCGGGTAAATAGCGTAGTCTTGAAATACCATCGCTACTTCCCTCTTTTGCGGAATTTTAGATATGCCCTGTTCCGGAGAAGTTACTAACTCATCCCCAAACCATATCTCCCCCTCATTTATTTCAATCAAGCCGGCAATACTATTGAGAACTGTTGTCTTGCCGCACCCAGAGGGACCCACCAATACTACGAACTCTTTATCTTTTACCTTTAAATATAGATTTTCTACAGCTCTCGTTTCTCCGTATTTTTTCGTTAAGCCCTTTACAGTCAAACCGGCCATTTTTAATGTCTCCTACATCCCACTATATCCACGTATTATGTATTTCCCCAAAAATATAAAAATTATCAATGTGGGTAACGCGATCCATAAGGCTCCTGCCATTTGAAGGTTCCACTCGGCTACAAAGGATCCCTTCAGATTTGCCATCGCTACCGTAACAGGCAAATTTGCTTTTCCACTGGTTAACACCAATCCCCAAATGAAATCATTCCAGATTATAACTACCTGAAGAAGTGCTGCAACTACGAAAGGAATCACGGAAAGCGGCAGTATTATCCGTCGATATATTGTCCATGTCCCGGCTCCATCCACTTTGGCTGCATTTATAAAACTATCGGGGATTTCATCATAAAGAGTCTTGAAGATAAAAGCACACATAGGAATACCAAATAGCATGTACAATAAAACTAAGGAACCCAAATTGCCATGCAATCCCAAATTCGATGTGACTCGGACCATCGGTATAAGTTGCACTTGAGGTGGGGTATACAAGCAAAGGATAACTAAAATAAATAAGATAATAGATCCCCGGAATTTGCGCTTGGAGAAAACGTAACCCAGGATGGAGCCAAAAAAACAGGATACCATCACACCTGATCCTACGAGGACAAGGCTGTTCATCAGTGGTCTTTTTAGATAATCAAGGGATTCAATCAACGGAGCCAGAGTCGGATATAAAGGGGGCGTTACAGGTGTTGTGAGGATCACCTCTTTTGACGTCTTTAAAGCGGTTACAACACAAGTCCAGAGGGGGAGAAGGATTAAAATTGTGAAGAGCGCAAGCAAGATATAAAGTATTATACGACTGGGTCTGGGAATTTTCACTCTCATTACCTTCTATATACCCGGTACAAAAATGGTACAACAATAACGAGGCTAAGCAAGAGTATTATCGTAGAATAGGCGGCCCCGTAAGCAAATTTATCAAAAGCAAAGGTTTCCTTATACATCGCCACGCCCAAGATATGTGAAGAGTATCCCGGACCCCCTCTATTTAATACCCAAATAAAGTCGAATGCTTTTATGGCAAAACACATGAAGATAATAAATGCGGTCACGAATGAGGCTTTTAATTGAGGAAAGACGATACGCCTATACAAGGTAAAGCTGGAAGCTCCGTCCACTTTCGCCGCTGCTATCTGGGATTCAGGAATGGACCTTATTCCCGCTAAGAAAATTATTCCTGAGTACCCAACAAATTGCCATATGAGGGCTATAATGATACAGTACATAATTATGTTTGGATCGGTGATCCACCCACTTTTCAGGAACCCCAACCCGAGTTTTCCCAGTAAAACGTTTATGGTTCCTACCTTTGGACTATACATCCACGTCCATAGAGCTGCGGTAACTACAAACGAGAGGGCAAAGGGCAATAAATAGATAGTTCTAAAAACGCTCTCTCCCCTTACTTTTTGATCTAATAATACAGCTAAGATAAGACCTACAAGAATAACACCGGGCACAAAAATCAGAATTAACAACAAATTGTTTTTTAAGGAGGTCCAGAATACTGAATCGTGGAATAAAGTCACATAATTTTTAAATCCTACCAGGTTATAACTTGGAACAAAGCCTTTCCAATCGGTAAGAGATATAAAAAAATTCCACCCAGTGAAACAATAGTAAAAGAAGAAGATGCTCACAAGAGCTGGTAGAATGATAAGCAGAGTAATTATCTTTTCCTTCCTTTTCGGGTCCAATCTAATTACCTCAAAAAAAATTCATAATCTCCGCAAATTGGGCTTTAAATTCAAAATAAGATATTTTTAGAGATTTTCAAAAAATACATCACCTTGAATCTGGCGCAAAACCTGGTTGCGTAGAGGTTATTTAATAAAACAGTTTACCCTGTTAGATAGCAGTAAACATTTAATAAAGTTTATCTATTTGGAGGCTGGGCCAGGAGGTGAGGGATAACTCAAAAGGAGATCGTTCAAATGAGAAACCCTCACCTCAGTTTGATCTCTATTGCCTATTGTGCAAAAAATAAAAAAGAAATGGTTCCTCTATCTCCTGTTTGTTAAGGAGTGAGGTCCCATTTCCTTGGCCACTCGGTTTCTGCTTGAAGGTTTGCTATCGCGCTCGCTGCGCCGGTTATGTCCCTTTTCACTCCGATTTTTTCGGATATTATGTCGGTGAGTTTGCCCATGAACGCCGGGGGTGCACCACTCCACATCCCGGGACGGTAATACGTTGCAGTCTGGAAGTGTACCGCAGACTCGTCCCTCTGGTATTCGGAAAATCCTACACCCATGGTTGCATCGGTCCGCGCTGGTATGAATCCTTTTGGACCGGCGAATGCACTTTGAGCCTCCTTGGTGGCGATGACTTTAAACCAGTTTCTGGCATTCGTTGGATGTTTTGCGCCCTTGGGGAGAGAGAAAACGTCCAGACTAACCCCAAATATGTCCTCTGCTCCGGGGGCATAAAATGCACCGAAATCCTTGCGATAATCTTTTTCTGCAACTATGAATTCCCCTGCACCGCAGTCACCCATAATGCTCATTGCCACTTCTCCTGTGACTACGCGCCCCATTGCTTCATCCCAAGTTAAGGCAGCGTGATCCGTGTTGACATAATCTAAGATTTTATTGAGCTTTGCCAACGAACCTACGAGCTTAGGATTATCTGCCGAAGTAACTTTTCCGTTAATGAAATCTTCATAGTATTTGATTCCCTGGCTAGCTGTGATTGTCCGAAAGATATACGTTAGCGGCCACGCGTTTTTGTCTCCCAGGGCTATGGCATCTACTTCCTCTGCTTTCAGGGTGTCGCATATATCCCAGAAGTCATTCCAGCTTGTAGGTTCAGTCAAACCGTATTTACTGAAGATATCTACGTTGTAAAAGATAACACCTGCCTGTTGAACACCACACGGAACGGCATAATAATGTCCGTCAGGCATTTTGCACATGCCCTCTACAACATCCGGGACAGCATCTTTGACTTCTGATGTCCAGACTTCGTCTATCGGCTCGAGCATGTCTGCTTCCCAGTAGGGGACTAGTCCGAATGGATAGCTCTGGAACGAATCTGGAGCTTCCCCGCCGAGTATCAAGGAATGCATAACTTCTCTCATTGTTATTCCGCCCCCACCAGCTACTGGACTCTCTAATACTGTGACATCAGGATACTTACTCAGATAAGCACCAACGAGCGCATTCATCGCAGCCTTTTCCGACCCTGAGGTCCACCAGTGATAAATTTCAAGGATGTTCACTTTTGGATCAGCAGACCCGGTAGCGTAACAGCATGTCCCAACACCTACAACCACTGCAGTGATGATAACAGCGATAGTCAATATCACGGCAGTGTTTGTTCCTCGTTTGCTTCTCATATTTATTGCCTCCTTTTTGTAAAGTTTTCTTTTGTCCTGAGCTAACGGCCTACCTGCTTTTCACCTCCCTCTAACCTTATTTTTAGCTTTTCTCTTATTAAAGACCTGACTTCACTATTAATTATTTATAAGTGAATTTTTTGTCAATCAACTTTAAATTTAACTCCGATATCCTGGAAAATAACTCGTAATTATATAACTACAAATTAGTGTAATATAAATAAATTAAATGTCAAGAAATGGGTTCTATGATAATAGTGTGGTTGAAACGAGAGAGTTATATATGTTTAACACAGGAGGTAAAGTAAAGATTGCTACTGCTTGGATGTGGAAACCACTACCTCAATAATCTCTAAGGCTTTCTTTACGGCTTCTTTAATGCTCATACGGCAGGAGACAACATTCTCGGTCATAATTTGTAGCTGCTCCGATACTTTAGCATACTCCGGTATAGCTGGTCTAGTTCTGGCTTTACGCAAGAACTTCGAAGTTTCGTACAAAAACCAATTTTTCTCTAAATTAAGAAAATTGGCTGCTGATATGCGGGGCGGATTCTGCCCTGTTTCCCGACAGAACTCCCCCATTAGCTTTTGGTCGGTGGCAATTTTAAGGAGTTCTAAAGCAAGCTGTGGATGCTTTGATTGTCTGAAGATAGTCCAGGTCATACCACCGCATATAGTTGCTTGAGTTCCACCTGGCCCGGATGGTATGAGAACAAAGCCTACCTTCTCTCGAAATTCTTCATCGTTCCAACCCGCAGCTTTCTGTATCAAGATCTTTTCATAACTACCCCCTATAGATATAGCCACCCTACCTTTGGCCAGTAATTTAGGGGCTTGATCCCACTCATAGGAGACAATATGAGATGATGCCAGTTTATATTTTTGAACTAAATTCTTAAAAAATCTTAGAACACGAAAAACTTCCTCCCCCAATACTACTTTTCCCTCAGGGAATACGTTGTGTCCCGCTGACCAAAGAAAGGATAATAAACAGTAGGAGGTAGTCTCTCCTGCCTTCAATCCAGCTGGGAAAGCCAGTGGATAACAAGCTAAATTGTATTTTTTCCTGACCTTTTCCTGTTTAAAGTACTTGGCAACTTCGGTCAACTCATCCCAAGTTCGAGGCGGATTAAGGCTTTCGGCTTTAAACCAGTCTTTCCGATACCAAACTAAAGCCATATCTGATTCTGGCTGGATTCCGTATACTTGACCCTTGTAGGAATTCTGTTTAATAAAAACAGGGAAGAAATCCTTTTTGAAGTTGTTCTCTACCCATTTCGTATTGATTTCGTTTAGAGATTTCAAAAACTCCGTATCGGCTAATTCCGAGATCCAGACTGAGTCAATAAGTGAGAAATCAGGCGCTTCACCTCGAGCTACAGCGGTGATGATCTTAAACCTTAGCTGAGAATATCCTACCACCGATATATCAAGCCTTACTCGCCTACCGGGATTATTTTTGTTCCATATTTTTCCTGCTTTCTTTAAGGGGGAAAGCCATCTCTGCTCAGGAACTATAACTTTAAGTCTTTTGATATTTAAATACGAAAAGTCATTAACAAAAGTTCCATTTCCCCTACGTCGGTAAAGCAACCTCTCGTTGACCAATTCGGAAAGCGCTTGCCGCACAGGAGTTCTACTTATACCGAAGGTTTTACACATTCTCTCTTCGGTAGGAAAGCGATCACCGGGCTTAAATTTTTCTTCTTTTATCACCTCCTTGAGAATTCCCTTCAGCTGATAATATAAGGGGACTGGACTATTCTTGTCGATAATAGGTATTTTGTTGAAATATTTTTTTATATCCTCTCCTTCACTCAAGATATCCCCCTACTATTCTATATTTATCAATTTGTAGTTATAAATCTTTTTAAGATAACATATGCAGGGTTATATGTCAAATCGGCGAAATGGAGGTTTTTCCTCTTCTGGATTTTGCTGTAAAGTATTCCCTAATCCCTTGAGGTATATATTACTATTTCAGACTCAATGTGGGAATTTGCAAAATTTAAAAATAGATGTATAATGCTAAAAAAGAGGAGATTATAATGATACTTCGCAAGCTAAGGGAATCCGTAAAACCAATAGTATGGGCGGTAATTATAGGATTTGCAGCCTCTCTTTTCTTTGCGTACGGGCTCCACAGATCAGAAGGAGAAAAGCCTATAGTTAAGGTTAACGGTGTCCCTATCTCTTATGCAAGCTTTGCTCAAGCTTATAAAAACGTTTACGAGAGTTATCAACAAAAGTACCAAGGAAGTATACCCTCTCAATTAGAGGGATACTTAAGATACCAGGTGCTATCTCAGTTAATAACTACCGAACTTATCTGGCAAGAGGTAAAAAAAGCAAATATAAAGGTGAGTGAAGGAGAACTAACAGAGAGGATAAAAAAGATGATAAGGAATTTTCCTTCTCGAGATGCATTTACAAGATATCTTAACTATAAACATATTCCTTACAATGATTTTAAACAGGAGGTTAAAAAGCAATTAGCCATAGATAAGCTTATCGAAAGAATTAAAGAGAGCGCCTCAGTAACCGGTGAAGAAGTTAAAGATTACTGGTTAAAGGAGAAAGAGAGGATAAAGTTTGAATATATGCTCCTTAAGGTAGAGAACTATGAGGAAGAGATAAATACTACTCAAAAAGAGATAGAAAAATATTATACTGAACATAAGGATGAGTTTACTATCCCTGAAAAGGTGAGTGTGAGTTATATTCTCGTAAATCCTGAAGATTTTGCTGAAAAGGTAAAGCTTACTGAGGAAGTGTTAAAAAAATATTACGATACCCACTTGAAAGAGTTTGAAGTCCCCGAAAAAAGGGAAGCCAGCCACATTTTGATAAGGGTAGCCTCCGGGGAAAGGGAAAAGGAAGCAGAGAAAAAAATAGAAGAGATGAAGAAAAAGATAGAAGGAGGTTCTGATTTTGCTCTTTTGGCTAAAAAATATTCTCAGGATAAAACATCGGCTGAAAAAGGAGGAGATTTAGGATTTCTTACTTATAATGAGATGATTCCTTCTTTTAGCGAAGCCCTTTTCTCTCTAAAAAAAGTGGGGGGGGTTAGCGAAGTGGTAAAAACGCCTTTTGGTTATCATCTAATTAAACTAACAGGTATAAAACCAGCTTATACTGAGCCTTTTGAAAAAGTAAAGGAAGAGATCAAAAAAAGATTATTAAAGGAGAAAAGTGAAGAATTGGCTGAAAAAGAGGCAGAAAAAATCAAGAAAGAATTTAAAAATTACATTAAAGAACATCCGGGTAATTTAAAAACTACTCCCTTCTTTGCGCGCACGGAATCCTTTATCCAGGACCTGGGACGGGTTCCTCAATTCACCAGGGTAGCTTTTTCCCTTAAAGAAGAAGAGATTAGTCCCCCTCTACAAACACTTGAGGGATACTGCCTTCTTAAATTAAAAGAGAGAAAACCTTCTCATATTCCCGAGTTAAAAGAGATAACTGGCAAGGTAGAAAAAGCATTGGTCAAAAAGAAATCTACCGAATTTGCCTACAAAAAAGCGGAACAGATAGTTAAAAAGGGGAAGGAGGGAGATTCCTTTTCTTCTCTTGCTCAAAAATTTAATCTGGATTATAAAAGGTTAAAATATCTTAAAAGAGAAGATCAAATAGAGGGAATTAATAGGGCTGAGGATAGAGAAAAGTTTATCAATGCTCTCTTTTCTCTGGGAAAAGAGAAGATAAGCAAGCCCCTACTCTTAAGGGATGAGTATTATATAATAAAATTACTTGATAGAGACCCTCAGTGGGACGAATTCCATCAAAGAAAAGAGGAGATTACCAGGAATTTACTCTCCCAGAAGAAGAGAGAATATGTAAATACCTGGCTTGAAAAATTAAATAAAAAGGCAAAAATAGTGGATAATACCGGACTATTCTTCCCTTCTTAATTGTGTGACAGATCCTCTTTGTATCCTTAACCTTACCTTATTATCTACCTCTATTTCTAAATAATTTCTCTTAACGGCGGTAATGGTTCCGTATACTCCCCCGGTGGTAATTACCTTGTCTCCCTTCTTCAGATTTTCCACCATTTGTCTATGGGCTTTCTGTTTCTTCCTTTGAGGAAGAATGAGAAGAAAATAGAAAATAACGAAGATAAGAATAAGAGGCATCAAAGCTCCAAACATCCCCCCTGCTCCTCCCTCTCCGTTAATAGCCCAGGCAATACCATTCATTTTTTACCTCCTTTCATATTTTTCAATGAATTTTCTCTTGAAATCTTTAAATCTATTCTCCTTAATTGCTTCTCTTGCCTTTTCCATTAATTGGTTGAGAAAATATAGATTGTGATAAGTGCTAAGACGCATTCCCAAAATTTCCCCTGCCCATAAAAGGTGTCTTATGTAACCCCGGGAATAATTTCTGCAGGCATAACATTTACATTTTAAATCCAGAGGAAAGGGATCTTCTTTATATTCAATATTTCTCAAATTAATCTTTCCCTCCCGGGTAAATACGGTTCCATTTCTGGCAATATGAGTAGGAAGAGCACAATCAAACATATCTATACCTAATGATATGCTCTCTAAAAGCTCTGGAGGGGTACCTACTCCCATCAAATAACGAGGTTGAGAAGAAGGAAGATAAGTATTGGTCCATTCTATTATCTCCTCTCTTGAAGAGAGTGACTCCCCCACACTCAATCCACCTAAAGCATAACCATCAAATCCCATCTCCACAAGCTCTTCTGCTCCTCTTTTCCTTAAATCCTTAAAAGTGCTCCCCTGAACTATTCCAAATAATCCTTTCTCTTTTTCCGACCAGACCGATTTTGTTCTCTTAGCCCACTGCAAGGTTCTCTCTAAAGAACCCTTCGCTTGACGATAGCTAACTGGATAAGGAGTGCATTCATCAAGAACCATTATTATATCTGCCCCTAAAACAAGTTGGACTTCAAGCACATCCTCTGGAGTTAAAAAATGTTCAGAACCGTCAATATGTGACCTGAATCTTACTCCCTCTACGCTAACCTTCTGCAAAGCAGAGATGCTGAATACCTGATATCCTCCGCTATCGGTAAGAATACTCCCTCTCCAATTTATAAACCTGTGCAATCCTCCTAATTTCTGAATAGTCTGGTGTCCTGGGCGAAGATAAAGATGATAAGCATTAGAAAGAATAACTTTTATTCCTATCTCCTCCAGCTCCTCAGAAGAGATAGCCTTAACGCTGCCCTGTGTACCTACAGGGATGAATACAGGAGTCTGGAAAGTATTATGAGAAGTAGAAATTTTGCCCAATCTTGCTTTAGTTGATGTATCCTGATGAATTAATGTAAACTGCAATAAAAACTTCCCTTTTTATTTTAGAATTAAGAATTGAGAACTAAGAATTAAGAAAAATAGACCTTGCGCTTGTCTACTTCCTATTCAGAATACTTTAGTTTGCTAAGACTCCATAGAACGCCCTATCATCATCTATCCGCTCTATCATTGGCAAAGTTGTTGTTCCACTTTCAAAGTCATTATGCTTCACAGGCACATAAAACTTGAATTATATCCGCCAAATGTCCTTCTTTGCCTTTCCCAGTAGGTAATAGTTTGTTCTCAAAAACGGTGGAATATTTATTAAGCAAGTAATTTATAATCTCCCTAAGCTCTATTTCTTCACATTCCAAGTTGATAAGGTTATCATACCTTATTCTCAAATCTCTGTCTCTTTTTAACAAATCAAGAAAGGTCGTCATATAGTTCCTTTGGTTTTTAAGTAATATGGTTCTTTCATCAATTGTTATTAACTGAGATAACCAAATATCGTCGTACCGCAATAGAAGTAAATCCGAAACGGGTGAACTTTTTCTAAAAAGTCTTGATGTGATGTCGTCTCCATATAAAGCCCCTATCTTTACTTTTAGGTTTGAATAAGCCAAACTAAGTTCCATTTGTAGATTTTCAGAATCTTCCTTGACTATGCTAATAGTTGAACTTTGCTTGATGAGATTCTTCAAATATTCAAACCCTTGCTTGCTTGAGGAATAAAAACCATGAATCCTATCAGCTTCAACCGTTGCTGGGTTATCGCTTTTATCAAACAAAACGCCTATATACAATTCAAAATCACTAATTCCAAAATGTTCAAGTAGTTTGATAAAAGAGAATTCTTCCTTTTTCTTCCTAAATATCTTTTTATTAGAATCTAAATACTCAACAAAAATGCCAAATTTTTCCGATGTCCAGATTTCTCGTCTGCCAGCCGTTCCGCCTGTGTCTACTCGATTTTTGATCTCTGCCAAAACCATTACATTTTTATCTTTTATAATACTTCCTACGTCCACACTTACATCTCTGTCTCCTATCCAGTCCCACTCAATCGTTCTAAAAATTCTCCTTTCTTCTTGAGATAAACCTTGTTGCGTAAAAATACCTTTCTTTTTATGCAACTCTGGATATTCTAGCCAGAAGGGAAACTTGCTGACTTCTATATTTAGAGAACAGGCCTCAAAAGATGACACAAGCTTCTTTTCTATATACTTTCCTTTACCACCTTGACTATGTTGATAATAAGAGGTAACACCTAATAAAGCCTCGTAATACTCTCTTATTTCAACAGGAACGCTTAAGAGTCCATCGTAAACTTTTGCTACAGGGTCAAAATCTTTAGCATTAACATTAATGCATAATTCTTTAAAATTCACCAAGATCTTCCTATATGGTTCATAAAGCAGTATTTGCCCAAGCTCTAACCTGTTTTTAGCCTTTACACAAAGGAGATTTCTTTTAGCAATCATATCTACACCTTTTTACAAATTATTACGCTCTCTCCCCTAATTGCCCGATTGCGAGCACCTAAAAGGGGGTTGAATATCAATTTTTCAAACTTAAATCCTGCTTCTTCACAAAACTTTTTGGTCGTCATGGTCGTTGGTATCTTTTTCCCACTAATAGTACTATCTCCTATTATTATTGCAAATTTACCACCAGGCTTTAATGCCCAGAAGATATTTTTTATAGATTCCTTTAAGTCCTCATAATACATAGCAACCCTTGGAGGTAATCCCCTATAGATACTCTTAGGCTTCCCATTAATTTTCATTCCTAAATATTTGGATTCAATCTTTTTCATATCCACACCTAAATAATTGTAGGCAATTTTGTCTTTCCCAACGTAGTCTATTGAGAAATAGTAAGGTGGCGATGTGATACATGCATCGAACTTTTCCTGTATTTCTTTCATATCTTTTAACTCAAGTATATCACCTTTTATAATTCTTGCAGGTTCAAATTGAAGTTCGTATTTTTCTTTAATCTCCATTGTTTTTTTATAGCAATCCTTTACATAATTTAACTTTTGTATAAAGAGGCCTGTTTTACCCGCTCTATTATATCTTGAAGTTCTCGTAAAGGCATCAACAGTATCGAAATACACCGCTAACATCAATTTATGAATCAAATCGTCAGAATATTCCCATTTTTTATTTTCTATTGCATGTAAAATATCTTGCAATTCATGTGGTGTAAAATTCAATTTTTTCTCATCAATAAAAAGCAAATCATTTTTTAACTCAGACAAAACAATTCCCATTGGAGTGACATCTACTCCTACACTTTTGATTCCCATAAGTGAAGCCTCATGTGTAGCAGTACCAGAGCCATTAAAGGGATCTAAAAGAAGCGATTCGTGATTTAACTTAAAGTCATTAATTAAGGTTCGTACAACGCGGGGATAAAATTTACCTTTATAAGGATAAAGATTATGAAAAGCATAGGCATTAGTATCGCTGAACTTATCTACCCAGTCAGTATAAAGGGTTGTTTTTCCTCTTACTTTTTCGAGGTGGGCTATTCTTAATCTTACAAAGGTATCATCTCCTTTAAAATTAACCACTCTATTTACTGGATCGATAGTATATTCTTCAGTTAAGCCCTGTAATTCTAAATCTAGAAATTCCAAATCGGCTAAAGTTTGCATCCAGAATCCAAATACAGTGTCCCCTTTAGGAAGAATATATCTTTCAAACTCCTTAGCATAAGCTTCCATTATTTCCTCGTAAGATGGGAACTCATGAGTACCGAACATAGTCATTTGTTCTTTAGAGTGTATTCTTTTATTCATAATGGTTTTCTCCTTTTTTTCAATTTTGCCAATGACATTTTAACCTGGATTCGGTAAACTATCAAAGCTCTCTGCTTAAATAAAATCCAGTAGCCAGAAGTCAGAAGTCAGAATCCAGAATAGAACCGGTATATATTTCTAATAATGCTTTCCTATATTCTTTAATTTTGTAAAGGATGCAGGCGACTTTTTTCATTCTGGCTTTTGAATCCTTAATTGATAAGGCTGTAATGTTTTAGAGTAACCTTAGCAAATATCATTAAAATTACTGAATCTGGGTTTAATTCTCTATCCGTTCATAACCGTTACCAATCAATCTGTGCCTTAAGATTGTCCTATCAGTTCAGAATTAAGAAAGGCATCTTTGTAATTCTCAGTTCTTAATGCTCAATTCTATTTACAATTATTCCTCTAATCCTGCTCTTCTTGATGCATAATATCAGAAATGCAAAGGAAGTCAAATTATGAGCATCGCATCTCCGAAGGAGAGGAAACGGTATTTTTCCTTTATTGCTTCCTTATAAGCGGTGAGTAATTTTTCTCTACCGATAAAAGCGGATACTAACAGGATAAGCGAAGTTCCGGGCATATGGAAATTAGTAATAAGGGAATCTA
Source organism: Candidatus Aerophobota bacterium (assembly GCA_034659655.1). GTDB lineage: Bacteria > Aerophobota > Aerophobia > Aerophobales > JAGGXI01 > JAGGXI01. The sequence continues at coordinate 18,403 of JAYEHT010000050.1, forward strand.
CTATCTTAAATGTATATCCTGGATAAATGAATAGATTTGTCCATCCCTCTCCCTCCTCGATTAAACCGGTAGATTTAGCCTCTGTTTCCAGAGCTCGAGTAGCACTGGTCCCCACAGTTACCACTCTTCTTGCTCTTCTAATAATTTCAGCTGCTTCAGCCTCAATTTTATAAAATTCCTCTGGAATTTGATTCTCTTCTACTATTTCTTCATTTAAAGGCTTAAAACTGGCCCACCCAGTATGCAGTGTAACTTCTGCTATTTTTACTCCTTTATCTTTTATTTTTTGCAATAAGGAAGAGGTAAAATGGAGTCCCGCCGTAGGAGCAGCAATAGCTCCTTCCTCTTTAGCATAAACAGTCTGATATCTTTCTCTGTCTCTGGAACCGGGGCCTTCTTTCCTTTTAATATAAGGAGGAAGAGGAACCTGACCAATCTTCGCTATAAGTTTAGCTAATTTACCCGGAGGAGTAAATTTAACTATCGCTTTTGCTCCATCACTTTTCTTTAATATGTATGCTTTAAGTTCTGTTTCCGGGAAAAAAATCGAACTACCTTCTCTTATTCTCCTGGCCGGTTTTAGCAAACATTCCCAGATATCTTCCTCTTTTTTCTTTAAAAGAAGAACTTCAGCTTTACCTCCTGTAGCCTCTTTTTTTCCCTTCAATCGAGCAGGTATCACATATGTATTGTTTAATACCAACACATCCCCTTCTTGAAAATAATGCAAAATCTCGTAAAATCTTTTATGCTCTATTTCTCCTCTTTCTCTGTGAAGCACTAAAAGACGAGACTCATCCCTTTGGGGAGCGGGGTATTGAGCAATTAATTCTCCTGGAAGCTGATAATAAAAATCCTTTAGCTTCAACTAATTCTCCTTTACTTCTTTTCCCCTACGATTAAGCTCAAAAAAATTTTCACCTCTCTTCCAGGAGGCCTGTTCTCTTATTGAATTCTTTAATTAGCTCATCTATTTTACCAACCTGTTTATGAATATTACCCCAATAATTTTCATAATCATACCATTGAGCATTTAACTCATCCAATTCTTTACCCTGCTGTTCTATCCAGGTATAGTATTTAAGGTTATGAATTCTTTTTTTATCATAATAGGTTAACTCTTGCATATAATCAGTAGATAATCCAAGTAAATGTCGATGATAGTCAGCAGCAGCATCTATCTTACCATATGAATTATTATATTCTTCCATCTCTTTTAATCTTGATTTATAAAGTTCCATGGAATCTGTAAATACAGTCATAACTACATCATGCTCAGTTAATTCATAATACCTGGCAAACTTAATAGCCATTATTACATTAGCCGCACTGGAGATACCTAATAAAGGCAATTGTTCAATTAACTTGTCAGAGATACCCATTTCCCTTAAGTAATCTTTACCAGCAGGTTCATTAAATAATCGAACCAGCCCCATACTATCATTATCATCCACATCAATTATCATATCAGTATTCTTTACATTGTGAATCCAGGGAACATGTTTATCACCAATACCTTCAATTCTATGAGCACCATAACCATTAGATAATAAAGTTGGACATTGTAAGGCTTCACCGACAACAATCCTACTTTTTGGAAAAATTTCTTTTAAGTAATCTCCACATCCTAAGGTACCGGAAGAACCGGAAGTTAAAACAACTCCGGCATATTTATCGTCTGGACCCATTACCTCTTTTAAAACTTCTTCCATAGCATGACCGGTAACTTCATAATGCCAGAGATGATTGCCAAATTCATCAAACTGATTAAATACTACTACATTATCTTTTGTTTTTTTTAATTCCCGGGATTTGTCAAAAATCTCTTTTACATTGCTTTCACTTCCAGGAGTAGCAATAACCTCTCCTGCTACTTTAGCTAACCAGTCAAAGCGTTCCTGACTCATCCCTTCTGGTAAGATAGCAATTGATTCACAGGATAATAGATCAGCATCATAAGCACCGCCTCGACAGTAATTACCAGTTGATGGCCAAACTGCCTTATGAAAAGTAGGATCAAATTGTCCAGTAATCAATCTGGGAACCAGACAACCAAAGGTTGCCCCAACCTTATGAGAGCCAGTTGGGAACCATTTACCTACTAAAGCAATGATTTTAGCCTCAACTCCTGTAAGTTCTTTGGGTAATTCTATATAATTGACTCCATCATACAAACCACCATTTTTTACGGGTTCATTTTTCCAGGTAATCCTGAAAAGATTATATGAATTAATGTCCCATAACCCTATATTTTTAAGTTTATTCTTAATTCCTTCAGGAACAAGTTCAGGATTCTTCATTTCCTCAAAAGTGGGGATGATAATATTCTTTTTTCTGGCTCTTTTTATTGTCCTTTCAAGTTGTTCTTCATTAATAGTTAAATCAATCATTTCTCATCCTCCTTATTTTAGATTACCATAGAACCGGAAGATTGGCAAGAATATCTCGGT
>JAYEHT010000051.1:0-4158 GCA_034659655.1 Candidatus Aerophobota bacterium
ATTAGTGCCAATAAAGGGCCGTTAGTTCTTAAATTTGGAGAGCTTAATTCACTGGCGAAAAAGCAAGGAGTGGAGTTGAGATTTGGAGCGGCAACTGCTGCGGCTCTGCCTACTGTTGATTTAGGATACTACTGCCTGGCTGGAGCAGAAATTATCCAGATTGAGGGTATTTTGAATGGAACCACGAATTACATTTTAACCCGGATGCACGATTCTGAATGCTCACTTGAAGAAGCCTTATCCGAAGCACAGAATATGGGCATTGCTGAAAAAAATCCCAGATTAGACCTTGAAGGATGGGATACAGCCAATAAACTTATCTTAATTGCCAATAAACTATGTGGATGTGATCTTTCTCTTTCTGAGGTAACAGTAAAGGGAATTTTAGATGTTACAAGGAAAGAAGTATTAGATGCCAAAAGAGAGGGGAAGGTTATTAAATTGATAGGTAGAATTTCAAAAGAAGAGAAGCAAATTATCGGGAGCATCTCTCCAGAGTTACTCTCAATGGAACATTCTCTCTATGCAGTTAAGGGAGCAGAGAAAGGTATAACTTTTACTACAGACTCTCTGGGTAAAATTACGGTTACCGGAGGAAAATCCAGTCCCCGAGCTGCAGCCGCTGCTCTACTTAGAGATTTAATTAATATTTACCCCATTAGATAGTAAACATCTAACAGGGTTTACAGGTGAGATAAAAGTAGAATATGAAATATTGCAAAAAAGGAGAGAAGATGAAAAAGATTTATGTAGATGAAGATCTATGCACAGGATGTGGTATCTGTATAGAGTTTTGTCCGAAGAAGGTTTTATCTTACTCTTCCCAACGAAGTCTTAGAGGAATATATCCTGCACAAGTAGAGAATTTAGAGGCCTGTACTCTCTGCAGGATATGCGAGGTATACTGCCCAGCTTTTTCTATAGCTGTGGAAGGAGAAAAAGATGAATAAACGAATTCTTTCTGGCGTCCATCTCTTTCAAGGTGATGATGCCTGCGTTGAAGGAGCTATAGCTGCCGGATGCAATCTATTTGCCGGGTATCCAATCACTCCAGCCACTGAAATTTCTGAAAGATTATCCTGGAGATTATTTGATGCTGGAGGAATTTTTGTTCAGGGTGCTGATGAGCTTGATTCTTTAACTATTGTCATTGGTGCTGCCTGTGCTGGTTGGAAGGCTATGACCGCTACCTCAGGAAATGGAATATGCCTGATGCAGGAATGCATAGGTTACGCCGCTATAACCGAAACTCCCTGCGTAATTGTAGATGTGGAAAGAGCGGGCCCGGGAACAGGAGCGGCTACCAAAACTATGCAGGGGGATGTCTATCAGGTAAGGTATGGAAGCAATGCCGATTATTCTGTGATAGCACTTGCTCCAGAATCTCCCCAGGAGATGTTTGACCTCACGGTGGAAGCTTTTAATCTCTCAGAGACCTATAGAGTCCCTACTTTTATCCTTGCTGATGAGATAGTCGGTCATATGAGGGAGAAAGTACTCATTCCAGAAAAGGTAAAAATCGTGGAGAGAAAAAGAGCAAAGGTTCCTCCGCAGGAGTTCCTTCCCTTTAAAGTAGAAAGCGATACCGATGTTCCTCCTATGCCCGCCTTTGGAGAAGGATACAGAATGCCGGTATCTGGCCTTACTCATACAGAGACCGGCTCTCCCTCTACGGATTATGAGATCCAGAAGAGAATGGTCTCCCGATTATGGAATAAGGTTGAAAAAAAGGCAGAGCAGTTGACTAAAATCGAGTCTGCATATCTTGAGGACGCACAGGTGGTAGTGGTAGCTTACGGTTCTGTGGGAAGATCGGTAAAAAGCGCTGTCCTGGAAGCAAGAAAACAGGGGCTTAAAGCAGGCTATCTGAGACTGATAACTATCTGGCCCTTCCCGGATAGAGTTATTGAGGATATTGCAAAAGAAAAACCTGAGGCGATAATCTTTCCGGAAATGAATATGGGAAAAATAGTGAGAGAGGTAAAAAGAGTTGCCGGAGGAAGGACAGAGGTTATCTCTTTTCCCAAGCCAGGGGTTGAACTCCATAAACCGAAAGAAATATATAATCTTATAAGGGGGGTAATTTAATTGAAAAGACATCCAGCTTTAAAATACTTTAGATTTGACCGTCCAGGAAATCCCCATCTCTGGTGTTCAGGATGTGGAATACCCCAGATCTGGTATTATACTATTAAAGCTATAGAGGAACTAAAGTTAGATATAGATAAGGTTTTATGGGTGGGAGGAAGTGGTTGCACGGGAAGAATGTGCACTTACTGGATAGGAGACTATTTCCATACTCTTCACGGTAGACCCCTGGGATTCGCTACCGGAGCGAAACTGGCTAATCCTGAGCTTACTATAATCTGCCATATGGGGGATGGTGAGGTTGCCGGCATTGGTGGCAACCATCTTATTCAAACAGCAAGGCGAAATGTTGACCTTACAGCTATAGTAGTTAATAACTTCAACTATGGAATGACCGGCGGGCAATTCTCACCCACCACTCCTCGGGGTGCTTTTACAATGACCTCTCAGTTAGGACATATTGAATATCCTTTTGACTTATGCGAGCTTGGCGCTACCTGTGGAGCTACCTACGTAGCCAGATGGACTACTTTTCAGACCAGACCCCTGATCAGGTCTATTAAAAAAGGCATCCAGAAAAAGGGGTTCTCTCTTATAGAAGTTATCTCTCAATGTCCCATCCAATATGGGAGGAGAAATAAAATTGGAAATGGAATGCAGATGATGAAGTGGTTTAAAGAGAGTTCAATAAGGAAAGAGAAGGCGGAAAAAATGTCCAGGGAGGAGTTGAAGGGTAAATTTATTATTGGCGAATTTGTGGATATAGAAAAGGCTGAATTTTGCACCTCCTTAAGAGAGCTTATTAAAAAAAGGAGAAAAGAGAGTGTCAAGAATTGAAGTGAAATTAACGGGATTTGGTGGACAGGGGATAGTGCTTTCAGGAATTATCTTAGCCAGAGCAGCGATGCACGATGAAAAGGGAGTAGTTCAGACTCAATCTTACGGTCCCGAGGCAAGAGGTGGAGCGTGCCGTTCCGAGGTGGTTATCTCTGATGAGACTATCCATTATCCTTTAATAGAGGAGGCTGATATTTTAGTGGCTATGTCTCAGGAAGCTCTGGATAAGCACATAAGTAGTATAAAAAAGGGAGGGATGTTAATTATAGACTCAGATACAGTATCCCGCATCCCCGAAAAATCTGAAGTTGAAGTGAATAGAGTCGCATCCACCGGGATAGCCTCAGAGAAGCTGGGTAAAGTGATTGTAGCTAACATCGTAATGCTGGGAGCCCTCATGAGTTTAACAGGTATAGTGAGCAAAGTGGCTATGGAAAAGGCGGTTAAGGAGAGTGTTCCTCGAGGAACAGAGGAGATTAATTTAAGAGCACTGGAAGAAGGTTATCTTCATGCTCAAAAAAGCAGGATTAAAGGATTAAAGGGGAAAACAGAGAGCAAAGAAAAGGAGGGGAAATGAGATTATATGAATTTGAAGCTAAGAATATTTTTGCTGCTTATGGTATTCCTATCCCTCAGGGTAAAATTATTGCTACATCCAAAGAGGTGAGAGAAGCAGCTGAAGAGATCGGAGGAGAAGTAGCTCTTAAGGCTCAGGTGCTATCTACAGGAAGAGGAAGAGTGGGGGGAGTAAGATTTGCCTCCAGCCCCGAAGAGGCTGAGGAGAGTGTTTCTCAAATGCTTAAGACCAGGATAAAGGGCTACTCTGTAGAGGAGATTTTAGTTGAAGAGAAGTTAGAGATGGACCAGGAGTTATACGTAGGAGCTACTTATGATGAGGTAGAAAAGAAGAGAATAATGATTTGCAGCAGGATGGGCGGTATGGATATAAACGAGGTTTCTCGAAAGCATCCAGAGAAGATATTTAAGGTGCTAATTGACCCTTTTATAGGGTTTCAACCCTATCAGGCTAAGGAGCTATCCTACCGATTAGGATTACCTTCCCAGCTATCCAGAGCCATTCAATCTATAATGGTTAAGTTATGGGGAATATTTGTAAAATTTGATGCCACCCTCACCGAGATAAATCCTTTAGGGTTGACAAAAGAAGGCAAGCTGATTGTTTGCGATGCTCACATTGAAATAGAAGACGATGCTCTATTTAGACAAAAAAAG
>JAYEHT010000052.1:0-20801 GCA_034659655.1 Candidatus Aerophobota bacterium
AAAATTTGGGGATTGATTAACTTTAAGACTCCTTTCTCTGTGTGAACAATGATAATTCTCTTATCTACACCTACCTGAGGAGCTGCTAAACCTATTCCTTCATTTTTATACATTATCTTAGCCATACTGGAGAGGAGTTTTTTTTCCTCAAGATTTACTTTTTCTACCCACTCTACTTGCTTTCTAAGAATGGGATCTCCATATTTACGCAATTTTAAATTATCCATTTAACTTTCTCCTTTGTCTGATTCAATTCTCATTGTTGATTTTTATTTTTCACTCTTTGCATAATTTTCATAGCAATCCTGTCCATTACTTTTGCTGTCTCTGTTTCTTTATAATTTTGAACAAAGGGTTTACCCTCATCAGTAGAATCTACTATAGTCGGCTCAATAGGAATTCTGCCCAAAAAGGGAACTTTAAGATTTTCTGCTGCTCTTTCTCCCCCGCCGGTTTTAAAAAGGTCAATTTTTCCTCCACAGTGAGGACAGATTAATCCACTCATATTTTCTATTATCCCAATAACTGGCACTTTAAGAGCTTTAGCAAAACCAATTGATTTTCGAGAGTCCAAAAGGGCTACATCCTGAGGGGTGGTTACAATTATCATTCCATCCATGCCAGGAATAAGTTGAGCCACACTTAAAGGCTCATCTCCTGTACCGGGAGGAGAATCAATAATTAAATAATCGAGACTACTCCAATTCACATTACCTAAAAATTGAGCTATTAACTTCATCTTTAAAGGGCCGCGCCAGATAACAGGGGTATCGCTGCTCTCAAGTAAAGAAGCAATAGTAACTGCTTTTAAGTGAGGAGTAACTGGGATAGGTTCTACGGTGTCTTTTTGGGAAGCACCCAGGCGAAGATTCTCAATTCCTAACATCTTGGCCAAACTGGGTCCATGAATATCTACATCAAGAATACCCACTTCTTTACTTTGAAAGAGTAGACTATAGGCTAAATTAACTGCAACTGCGCTTTTACCCACTCCTCCCTTACCGCTTACGATAATTAACTTATGCTTGATTATATCCATCCTTTCTTTAATTTGCTCTTTTTGTTTATCTTGCTGAGAAGGCGCACCTGTCTGTTTCATTTTTTCTTCCCTTTCTTCTTTTAAAGTATTTTCAAAATATGCTATTTTCCTACTTTTGCAAAATTTTCCCAAAGGTTTCTTATTTGACTCGAGATATGGTTGTCTGAATATTCTACTACTGGTTTACCTGCGATTAGGGCTTTGGTGACTACTGTATCAAAGGGCATTTTACCAACTAATCCAATATTGTAAACCTGGCAAAGTTTTTCTATGTTCCGGGTATTTTTAAGATTTAAATCGTATTTATTAATGCAAACTAAGCTCTTGATGCCAAAATGACGAGCTAATCCGGCAACGCGTTCTAAATCATGAATGCCGGAGAGAGTAGGTTCGGTAACAATTAAGGCAATATCTACCCCTGACAAAGAAGCGATAGCCGGGCAACCAATTCCTGGTGGACCATCTATAATAACAAAATCCCTTTTTTCTTTCCTGGCAATTAGTTTAGCTCTTTCTCTTACTAAAGTTACCAATTTTCCCGAGTTTTCCTGAGCAACTTCTAATTTTGCATGAACTAAAGGACCGTATTTAGTTTCGGATACGAACCATTTCCCTGAAAGTCTCTCTACCATTTTGATTGCTTTTTGGGGACAGACATACTCACATACTCCGCAACCCTCACAAGAGATAGGGTCAACTACAAAGTTATCTATTGCTTCAAACCGACAAACCTGTTGGCATTCTCCGCACTCGTCACATTTCTCCTTCTCTATTTCTGCTATTTTTCCTCCCTTAAACTCATAGGCCTCTTTAATAGTAGGGTGAAGCAGAAGGTATAAGTCTGCCGCATCCACATCACAGTCTGCCATTACTTTATTCTTGGCTAAACTGGCAAGAGAAGCAGTAATAACTGTCTTTCCCGTTCCTCCTTTGCCACTGATGACCGCAATCTGCTTCATAATATCACCTCGGTAGCTACTTTGAAGTCATCGCCTCGATTTGTCTATAAAGTCTCTTAAATTCTTCTTTATACTTTAAATTTTCTTCAACTATAGGAATTCCTTTAGAATAAGATGTAGCAATTTCTTTATCCATAGGAATGTACATTAAAATGGGAATTTTCTCTTTTTGGCAATACTCATCAACTTTTTTATCTCCTACATCAGCACGATTAATTACTACTCCAAAAGGTATCTTTAGTTTTCTTAATACCTCCACCGCTAAAATTAAATCATTCAAACCAAAAGGAGTAGGTTCTGTCACTAAAATGCAAAAATCGCTATCTTTTACTGCTTCAATTACCGGACAGGAAGTTCCCGGGGAAACGTCAATAATAGTAGTTTGGTTGTCGTTTGCTGTTCTTTTCACGGCTCTAATTAAAGGAGGAGCCATCATTTCTCCTACATTAAGTTTTCCCTGAATAAATTGAATTGAATCAACTTTTCCTTCTTCAACAACTCCTGTTGGTTTATTTATCTCTTCAATAGCTTTTTCCGGACAGAGAAGACTGCATCCACCGCAACCATGACAGAGTTCAGGAAAGACCAAAACCTTTTCTTTAACTACGGCAATAGCATTATAGGAGCAAATTTGAGCACATTTTCCACAATAGGTGCATTTTTCTTCATTAACCCGGGGGACGGGAATACCTATAGTTTGGGTATGCGTAATCTCGGGCTTTAAAAAAATATGAGCATTAGGCTCTTCCACATCGCAGTCTAAAAACTGAGTATTTTCATTTAAGGATAATGCTAAATTTACTGCTATCGTGGTTTTCCCGGTCCCCCCTTTTCCACTGGCTACAGAAATAATCATTTTTTCCTCATTAATTGGACCAGGGGCAGGTACCATCAGGACAGGAAGAGGTCCCTTTCACAGATATTCCTCCCAGTGAGAATATTCTACTTAATTTAGCACTTCCACATTTATTACATTTACCTGGGGTCTTTTCCTCGTTCATTTTATGGGAAATTTTAATTACTTCACCACATTCCTCGCATCTATACTTATATGTAGGCATTTTTCACCTCTTTATTTTATCCTCTTACCATCTTAGTTCCACATTTAGGACAGCTTACCTGATAACAGGGGGCTCCTCTTTGATGAGGTGCAGTTGTACCACAATTTGGACATACGCATTTTCCTGAAGGACCGGCACCAGGACGAGTTCCACCCATCCTCCCACGACCTCCACTGCCACCAGGAGGTCCTGTTCCATCTCCTCTGGGCATTATTTCCTCCTTTAATTTATTATTTATTTTTTTTCTCTATTTCTTTGATTCGCTTGTTAATCTCTTCCAATTGTTGGCTCAAAATTTGGGCTTGATTTTTTAAAAACTGTAGCTCCTGGTCTTTCGGCATTTGTTGGGGAGTAGTTCCTGGTCCTGGCCCATAAGGCATTCCTTGAAATCCGCCTCCCATCATACCTCTGCCCATTCCTCCACCTCTGCCCATTCCTCTTCCACCTCCCATACCCATTCCAGGAGTCATTCCTGGAGTCGAGGTAGAGCCGGCACCTGTGCCAAAATGAGGAGGAACAGTTGCCTGGTTAGTAGACTTGAATTCTCCCCTTTTGTATCTTTCGATAGCCTGTTTAACCTGTCCGCTAACTCCTACTATTACTTGAATCCCTGCTGCTGATAGAGTTTGAAAAGCATTAGGGCCAGAATTACCGGTAAGAACCACTGAAACGCCTTTATTGGCTATCATTTGAGCGGTTTGAATCCCGGCTCCATGCATTGCTCCTAAGCTGGCATTTTGAATCGCCTCAAACTCCATTGTTTCTGGATTCACAATGATAAGATATTGACAGCGTCCTAATCTTGGGTCTACCTGAGCATTTAAATCAGGACCCATAGCTGATACTGCTATTTTCATCTTAACCTCCTAAAGTTTTTACCTACTTTTATACCATTTAATTTTTATAAATAAACCCTCTTAGCTAGAGAAGCTTATCTATCAGAGTAAAGTCTCCTAAAATAAGGGGAGCAAGTTCAGCCTGCTCCTTCAATCTTTACTCTTGAGTCTTTCTTTTTTCTATTTCCTTGATTCGGGAGTTAATCTGTTCCATCTGATTTTTTAAGCTATCAGCCTGATTCTTTAAGAAGCTTAACTCTTGCTCTGGACTTGCTTGAGGCATAAATGGAGCTCCCGTAGGTGCTGTTCCAAGTCCACCAAAAGCTGGATAGGGCACCTGACCTGCTTGCATGCTCTGCCGGTAAGATTGAGCTTGAGGAGTAGGCCATTGTCCTGTCATCATATAGCTTGCAGCTGGTCCTAATCCTGTAGGGCTCCTTCCTATCCAACCAGGGGAAAAACCAAATCTCATCCAGCCAGGTAAACCAGTGAGATAATACATATATCGATTACCATATCCTCCCATTATAATCACCTCCATTATTTTTTAAATTTTGATTGAATAATATTTTTGCTCTTTTTCTACTAAAGAAGAACAGAGTTTTCTACCAGGGTTTACCCCCGTTAGATAGCAGGCATCTAACGGGGTTTACCAGACCCTCGGTGGATGATATCCGTAAGGTTGAGCAAAACTCCCATAAGGCATTCCATATCCGGGAGAAACTGGGGGACTGTAATAAAATGGAGCTCTTCTCCCACCGTAATAAGCATATGGCCAAACTCCCCGACCTCTACCAAATCCAAGACCTAATCTACCTCCTACGGGATTCATAAACCCGGGGGCAGGGAATCCTGCGCAGTATCCCGCAGCTCTACCCGTCATGGGACCCATTCCTCTTGGTCCTGTTCCATCTCCACGTGGCATAATACACCTCCTTAATTTTCTATCTTTAAAAAATTATTGGCACCTCTCGCATAATCCATAAAAATGGATTTGATGAGAGTTTATTCTGAATTTATATTTTTGGGATAATTCTTCTTCCAACTCTTTGGTAAATTTTTCTTCTTTCTCCATGAAGTCACTGTAGTCAATTATTCGACCACAGCGGGTACAAACCAGATGATGGTGGTGTCCTTTGGTGCTTTCATCAGCTAATTCATAGCGACTGCGTCCGTCTCCAAAATCAAACTTAAAGATAATACCCATCCGGGTTAATAAATCTAAGGTCCGATATACTGTGGCTAAACCGATCCCTGGAGAATCTCTGTGAACCAACAAGAATATTTCTTCTGCACTCAAGTGCTTGGAGTTTTGCCTGAAAACATCTAAAATTGCTCGCCGGGGTTCGGTTAATTTAAACCCTTCGTCTCTAAATTTCCCGTAACACCAACCAACCCTACGCATAATGATTTTCCCTGCTAATTGATAATGATTTTCACTTTCATTGTAATCTATTTTTAAAAATTGTCAACCCCCCCTGCAAAAGATTCTATTACGTGAGAAGTGGTTGACAAAAATTTTTTATGCAGTAATATCCCTTACAACTTAGCGTATAGGAAAAGCACGCTGCTTATTCTGAGTTTGATTTTAAGGTAGCTATTGAGGAATCCAAAAAATTAGGTTAAGAGGAAGAAAGAGTTCAAATAAAAACGAATTAGGCTCACTTACCACAACCAACACAAAAATCTTACAGAGTATAGAGTGTAATATTTCAGAGCTTGTAGAAGAAAAACGGCTTTTTAAGGGACAAGAGCTTCCCTTACGGCTTGTTTTGCTATATCTGCCGATTTATGAAGGAGGGAATCGCCGAATTTTCTGTCCATTTTCCGGGAGGCCAGACAGGGATAGTAATGGTGAAGGAGCCCCGCCTTCTTCTCCGCTTCCTCGATCTTTAATTCTATAAGTTTTTCTGCAATAAATCGAGTGGACCCACAGGGTGCCTCCCTTTCTAATGTAATCTGTGTAATTCTGCCCTCATGAAAGGTAATTGCCAGCCTCGGCCTTCCAAAATAACGGGCAAATTCTTTTATGTATTCATCACCACTGGCTTTTTCGGTCAGGGAGCAAAAGGGGAGAGGAAAAGCATAGTCTACTCCTGACCCTTCCAGGTCCCCTTTTATTTGATTCTTCAAACCGTCGGGAAGATAATCCCGGTTATCTATGGGCGCGATAACCGCTTTGGCCTGGCTCATCTTAGCTAAGCCCGGGATAAGTTCAGCTGCCCCAGTATTCTCGCCCAGACAGAGGAGAAGGTCTGTTTGAGGGAGTTTTTGAGGCAGGAACTCTTCGGGGTCATCAATAATAGGAGGAAACCGCGAAGGAGCATTCCATTCTTCAATTTCCCAATTTTTAGGTCCATGTAAACGGATGTTGTGAACTATTCTCTGGCCATATTTTCCCTGGATTACCGCTAATATATGCATAATCTTTTCCTCCAGCTTTTCTAAACTATCAAATTCTAAACACCAAATCCTATCAGCCACAGATTTACGCTGATATTTTTTATTCATTTATATTAAACCTATCTGTGTTCATCTGTGTGAATCCGTGGCTAAATAGTTACCTTTTCTCCCTTCCTTGCTTGAGAGAAACCCATCTGCTCAAATTCATTTTGCATATAACCATTAAGATTTAGTATTTCACCTGTTTTAGGAAAACTTACCGGTTACCAAAAATTAAGCTTTTGTATCTGACATAAGTCGTTCAGGGAAGCTTCCTCCCAAAAAAAACAGGCAAACCAACTGTTGACCTTTTTTTATAAATAGAAGAGGATATATTATGTCACTCATACAACAGGGAATTCAAACTGCAAGAAATAAAAACAAGAAGATAAAAGGAAACATCCAGCCCGCTATGGTTATCCTGTATTGCGTAATATTAAATAATGATGCCCATGTACTCAACAACACATGCCCAGCATGCGGAAATTTAGTTGTTGGTCTCAAATAACCAATTATAATACCAATGAATGCTAATGGTTTATCCACCATTTTGCGATAAATGGAATAATAAATGACATTTTAATTCCAAGTAAATGTGCTCCTATATAAGGAATTATGGCATCACTTGTTGTGGCTATGCCAATTGAGCCTGTATAACCAATTAAAATTGCTATCCAAAGCTTACCACTGTATGCAATCTGTACATGGCTGTGGTTACTAAAGCACTCAATACAACATGGAATGGGTGCAGGATGTAAAAGAAGGTGTATGAAATTTCGGGAGGAACACTACTAAAAACTACTACAGCCATAATAACAATTCCTGTAATGGCTCCAAAAGCAGTAAATGGGGCATGTTTTTTAAGCTCTTTTGCTATTGTATACACATTTTTAACTTTTTTCTTTACTTGCATTCTGAACACAATCCCCCTATCTGAATAAAATGCGAAGTTATTTTGCAATCCAACTTCTTTTCAATCTCTTCAGCTATCTCCTTGAAATTGCAAAACTCCACCTCCCTCACTCGGCCGCACTTCTCGCAGACAAAGTGATGATGCTTCTTTCCCTTGCCCAGAGGACAGAAGGCATAATGAAGCTTCTGGTTAGGTTGACTTATCCTGGTGAGAATCCCGACTTCCTCCAGCTCCTTTAAATTACGATAGATGGTGGGAAATCCTAAATGCTTGAATTTTCCTTTGAGAGCTATCCATACTTCCCCGGGAGTGAAATATCTTCTATTTTGTAAGAAGAACCTAATAATCGCCTTTCGTTTTGGCGTAACTTTCAGATTAGCCTCTCTTAGCATCTTGATGTAATGACCATATTTCATGAAAAAAACTTCCACTAAATAGAAATTATTTTCATTTATATTATACAGATTTTTCTTAAATTGTCAAGAATATCCCGGGACTTTTCCCTCATCGCCAGAGTATATCCGCTTTGGATTATTTCTGCTCGTCTTCTTAGCTACGGGAAAGACTTGAAACTCGTCGCTTCGCTCCCCAGACATAAATTTTTCTTTTTCCTCAACTCGAAGACTCGTTAGGGTAGCTCCTATAATGCTCCTGCGGGGAAAGTCCCTCGATACTCATACAAATCTTTCCTATATGATTAAGGAGATTTCACGAAATTTTTGGGGTTTTGTTAATCAGGGATGTCTGCGTCCAAGGTAGGAGCAGTTTGCAAAAGGTTCCTGGTATAAAGCTCAGAAGGATTACTCACAAGTTTTGAGGTGGGACCTTCCTCTACTATTCTCCCCTGGAGCATTACTGTCAGTCTATCACTCACCTTTCTTGCCAGAGCTATATCGTGGATAATAAAAAGTATGCCTAATCCTCTCTTTTCCTGAAGATTAAGAAGAAGTTTTAGAATTTTAGCCTGAATACTGGCATCCAGGGAAGAGGTAGGTTCATCGGCTACAAGAATCTTCGGATTCAAAACAAGAGCCCTGGAGGCAATAGCCACTACTTCCACACACTCAGATAATAGAAGTTCAATGCATGGTGTATCATTTTCCCCCAACTGATGATGGAAGGATCACTAATTCCGATAAAGGCGAGGCCTGTCTCCATAAAGATAGCCATTCGACAATTATATATAAAGGAGACTACCAGGATAGGAGCCACGGCTCCATTGATAAAGAGCAGTTTAAATTGGCTAAAAACAGTAAATTTTTACAGTTCCTTTAAGGGGTTTTTGGCTACTACATAAGGGGTTCGGGATTGATTGTAAATAACAGCTTCTACTCCATATACTGATTTCATATTCTCAGAGGTTATTACCTGCTTAGGTATTCCTATGCCAAATATTTTTCCATTTTTTAACATTACTAATTTATCTGAATACCTAGAGGCTAAATTGAGGTCATGCATGGCCATTATCACCGAAATTGCCTTTTCTTTGACTAAATTTTTTACTATTTCTAGAATTTCCAGTTGATGCTTTAAGTCTAGATTGCTTGTAGGCTCGTCTAAGAGCATAGTCTCTGGTTCTTGAACTATGGCTCTCGCTATCAAAACTTTTTGTTTTTCGCCTCCACTTAGCTCATTCAAATCCCTCAGAGCAAATTCTTTTAGTCCCAAAAGATGCAGCGCCTCAGAAACTATTCTGAAATCCTTGACACTTGGGTTCCAATTTAGATAAGGTTTTCTTCCCATAAGAATTGTGTCAAAAACAGTGGTAGGAAAACTGGTAGGCTCACTTTGCGGAACGTATGCTATTCGCCTAGCAAGCTCTTTTCTTTTTATTTTACTTATTAGCTTCCCATCTATCAAAATATATCCCCTTTCAGGATTAAGTATCCCCATGATGCATCTTAAAAGAGTAGTTTTCCCTGATCCGTTGGGACCAACGAGAGTCAGAATTTCCCCTTCTTCCACCTCCAAGCCGATCTCCTTTAAAACCAATCTACTATCATACCTAAAGTTCAGTTCCTGAATCTTTAATTTCACCAGTATTCTTTCCTTCTTTTCATAATTAAATACACAAAAAGAGGCACTCCCAAAAACGAGGTTAAGATTCCTACAGGAAGAATTAAAGGAGAGAGGATAGTTTTAGCAGCGGTATCCGCTGCTAAGAGCAGGACTGCTCCCATTAGACAGGAAGTGGGTAGCAAAAATCTGTGGTCTCCTCCTATAATCATCCTTGATATATGGGGAGAGGCGAGACCTATAAAGCCTATAGTGCCCACAAAGCAAATTGCACCTGCAGTCACCAGAGAAGCCAGTGCTAGGCCTACCAACCTTACTCTCTCCGTATTTACCCCTAGACTTTTTGCCGTCTCGTCTCCAGCAGTTAAACTATTAAAGTCCCAAGCGTATTTCATAAATAAGGGAAGAGTTCCAAAAACAACAATAGAAACTGCTCCTACCTTGGGCCAAGTAGCTTTAGATAGATTTCCCAGGAGCCAGAAGACTACCGCAGTTACCCCCTCCTCTGTTCCCATATACTGAAGTAAAGACGTCATAGCAGAGAAAAGGAACATCATAGCAACTCCAGCTAGTATTAAAGTCTCGGGAGTGGCCCTTTTTAGTTTTGTCAACCCCAAAATCAAGAAAGAAGAAAGTAATGCAAACAAAAAGGCGTTAGTTACAATCCACAGATTCGTTGCACCCAAAAAGCCGACCCCAGCAATGATAGCAAGAGCTGCTCCAAATCCTGCTGCCGAAGCTACTCCAAGAGTATAGGGAGAAGCTAAGGGATTTTTTACAATTCCTTGCATTGCTGCTCCAGCCATAGCCAGCCCCATTCCTACCACAATACCCATAGAGATTCGTGGTAGTCTTAATTCCCAAACTATAGTAGATGTAAGTTCTTCAGAATTAAAATTAGTTGAAAAAATTCTGTTAAAGATCGAGCATAGCACCTTTCCTATTTCAAGAGAGACTGATCCTATATTGACTGCAATTACTGCTGTAACCCCTAGCAAAAGCGAAAGAAAAAAAATAAAGGTTATTTTCCTTCTTGTAAATTCAGAGTATAACTTCTGTACTTCAATTTCTGTTTTACTTTCCTTCATCTTTTTGCCTATTTTTATTACTTGGCCCAAGGGGGGGACAAACGTATGTCCCCTGGTAATCTATTCTCAACCATTTCTCAAAGAATTCTTTATGGATCTGCCCTGGATCTAAATCCTTAAAGCGCTGAGGGTAGAGAATTTTGGCTAGGTAAAGAGCGCCTATCCAAGATGTAGCTCCAGCACTAAGCTCGTAATCCATGACATACACTCTGCTGTTCCTTACTGCAGAAATCTTTTCCATACCTGGTCTTTGCATGAATTCCTTTATTTGTTCCATTGCTTTTGTATAATTTTTTACCCTGTATCCCGTGACCCGAGGTGGCCAGTCCCCTATAATAACTACTTCAGGATTTTTCTTAAGAATCCACTCCGCGCTCACTTCCTTTTCCATACTTTTTTCCATTGCCTCGGGTGGAAGAATTTCATTGGCGATATTGTTACCACCGGCAAAATCTATTGATCTTTCAGGTCTGGTTACATAGGGTCCCCTAAAATCGGGTTCATTATATACTCGTACTTTCTCTTCTAATCCTCTAAGTCCTTCTTTGACTAGATTCAGCTTGCTTTCTCTCCACTCTAAAAATTCCTTAGCCTTTTCTTCTTTTCCAAGTATTTTGCTAGAATCTCGAATTGGGAGGTTCTCATCTGAGTAAACCTCAGAGCAACTATCTTTATGCTGAAAGGCTCAAGTTTTCTGGCTGCTTCCTCTACTACTCCTGGTCCGGGATTGGGGTGAAATGTAATGACAACCTGGGGCCTAAGCTGCACTATCTCTTCATAGTTGGGATGCTGCCAAGTGCCACAAACTGGCTTGGAACTGAGTTTGGGGTACATACCTGCCTCGGAAAGGTGTTTTGATACTCCCACTACTTTATCCTCTACTCCAAGAAGGCGTATGGCCCAAGCAGCATGATGCTGAAGTAGAACAATCCTTTCTACAGGATATGGCAAAGTTACATTTCTCCCCCTGTAGTCGGTAATAGTAATCTCAGTTTTTGCAAGAGCAGCTTCAGCCGCTCTGTGCTCTGTTTGCTTTTCTATACTACTGAAAGGAAAGACGGTGCTTACCAGAATCATAATCAAAATTGCTACCCCAATTTTTTCACTATTTTTCATCTTTTTCACCTCTTATTTGTATTTGGTACAGGTTTTAATCCAGCTTCTTCAATCATTTTTGCATAGGTAGGTAGAGAATTTATAAATATAAATCTATCACTTATCTGCGTTATTTCTCCTTTAAATCTGGATGTGAAGCTTCTCTTATTTGTCTTAGGTTCAAACATTCCATGAACATGCCTGAGATTTGTTCCAGCTAGAATCCATATTTGTAGTTGCTCATCCCTTCCGAAAGAACCTCCAATATCTATATTTCTGTGAATAACTCTGGTAATTGCTAATGTTTTGGCGATATCAATCGAAGAGGCAGGCTCTCTATTTTCCATAGGTGTGCTTGGAATAGGAAAGAATCCTGAAACATAGACATAATTTAGATTCTCAAAGCCTTTAAGATAAAATATATGGTTTACTCTATCCTCATAAGATTCGCCTATGCCTATCATTAATCCACTGCCTAATCCTACCTCATTTTTATCTATTAAATTTGCTACCTTCTTCCTTTCCTCTAGGTTGTCTCCCGGCTTAATTTTTCTGAATACCTCTTCATTGATTGTCTCCAGAGAACAACCAATTCTTTTCACTCCTAATCTCTTTAGCTTCTCGATGTTTTCCTCAGACATATCATAGCCATAATTGACAAATACTTGAAGATTTGTTTCAGATTTTACAATTTCTGTATCCCTAACTGCCTCTTCTCCTTTGTTGCCAGAGCAGCCACCACCCAATTGTACACCTTCAAATCCTAGATTCTCAGCTATTCTTGCTGCTTTAGCTACTTCCTCTGGTAAAGCTATCCTGTCTTTACTAATATCCATTTTAACTTTAGGGCTGGCTTTCCCACAATACCTGCAAGGAGGGTTTGTAGAACAACCTTTATTTGTAGAAAGAGCAAAAGGCCATAACTTAAAATCTCTGCCCATATTCTTGTCCCTGATGTAACTGGCGGTTTTAAAAAGCTCTAAAAGCCTATCTTCGCTGTTTGCTTCTCTGAGCAAATACACTGCTTTTTCTTTTGTTATTTCTTCATCTTTTGCCTCGTCTAATATACCTTTGTATTCCATCTTTGTCTCTCTCCTTTTAATTTAGATCCCTCTTTTTATTCTATTTTCACCACTCAGTAGTATTTTGAGTTACTTTCATCACTTGCAAGATTTAAACTACGAGAGCTCTTTCCCTGTAGTAGTCATAGTCAGCTTTCCGTGTTTTACCCCGCGGACACTTATCAGCTTATCAGCTAGAGCCCTAATTTTATTTACTGTTCCTTTAACTGCTAGAATCTCCAGGCAATTGTCCTCATCTAAATGTAGATGCATGGTAGACTTTATCATATCATGAGAATGGTGTTGAAGATCAGTTAGAGTATCTAAAAGTCCCTGAATGTGATGATCATAAACAAGGGTAATTGCCCCTATCATCTCTTTTTTCTCTGTTCGCCACTCCTCCTCCACCAGATGATTCCTGATCAAATCTCTCACCGCCTCCGACCTGTTATTATATCCCTTCTGGGAGAGTAACCTGTCAAAATTCTGAAGCAGCTTCTTTTCCATAGATATCCCGAATCTCACTATTTCTTTCATCATATCCACCTTTCTGCCATTTGTATTACTATTCTTAAAAAAATAACACAAAAATAAAAAAAGTCAAGTCTTTACCTTCGACCACCTAAAATTTTTGAAAATAAAAATTTATTGGGCAGAAATTGACAGATGATGAGGATACATTAGAATAAATCTATCTAAAGGATACAATGGTGACTGCTTTAGAGAAAAAACTGGAAAGTTTAGAAGATATTTTAGCCAGGATGAAGAGCGTGCTCATTGCTTATTCTGGAGGGGTGGACAGTAACTTTCTCTTAAAGGTGGCCCGGGATATGTTGGGAGAAAAAGCAGTAGCAGCTACGGCAATCTCCCCAATCTATCCTTCTTCTGAGCTAAAAATGGCCAGGAAAATGGCTAAAAGATTGAGAGCCAGGCTTATCCTTATCCATACCAAGGAATTAACCAACCCCAATGTCTCTGAGTGGCCCGTTTAACAGCTTTCCCTAACCTGACCACGCCTCATGCCCTGGCTCCCACCCGGGCCTCTACCTCGGTCTCTATTCATCCGACCACTTGCTATTCCAGGTTGAGGAAATCCAGGATAGTCAGCTGGAATCTTTGCTATTCCAGGAACTCTCACCTCCATAATCTCACGCACCTTGTTAGCTACTGAAGGTCCGCCACTAACGCAACCATAACATGGTGCTCTTTCTTCAGCTACCGCTCTAGCAAACTTTCCACAATTATCAAACCCATATTTTCCACAATTTAATTCAGGCAAAACTTTAACGATCTTCTTTACTTTTTTTAACGTCCCCTCTGTCCAGCATCATTCACCTTCTCATTTCTTTCTCAAATTCTGGAAAATAGTCGTTAATAATTTATGGTCCATCCTTATTTTTCTGCAATTCTCCTCCTTCTTTAATCGCATCGGTTAACGCTTCTTGCATATTTCCCTTTTTAAGTTCATAAATAAACATTTCTTTTACTCTGCCCAACATCCCCTGGAAAATATTTATCCCATCATTGGTTGGAATGGCAATTCTTATGTGATTTTCTTTTTGGCGTTTAATTTCTCCTTAAGGTCTTCTAATTCCTGCATCATGGAAACTTTAGGTGAATGGATTGGTATACTTTTTTCCAACTCTTCTACTTTTCTTTCTATCTCTTTAATTTCCTCACTTAACTGTTTTTTATTCATTTTTTCCCCTTTATTTTTTTAGGAGCTACCTATTACTCTTATTCTGTACTTTGAAATTTTTACATCCTGGGTAATAAAATTTAAAAGGTGGGATATTTTATAGCCAGCTAACATTGCTCTATCGTATACCAGACAACTTTCCTTTCCTCCGGCCTATGATACTGCAACTTTACTCATTTCTCTCCCTTTTTTCTATCCCCCTTCCAAGAAGTCCATTAACTTTTCAATCTCTTCCAATTTGAGGTCTAATTCCTCTCCATTCAGGCAATTTCTAAATATCCTCTTATCCTCTGATATAGCAGCTATAATTTTATTTTTATCTACAGATTTCAAAAGAACCTCTTTGGTTTCCTCATCGATTTTATTTAGCACATAGTAAAATCTTTTGTTGAGGACTTTTGCCATCTCACTTACTTTCTTAGCGAGTTTTACCGATTCTTGAGAAGGGTCTATAACTGTCAGAATAACATCACAACCTTTGTCTACTCCCCTCCCAAGATGTTCAATTCCTGCGTCTGTATCTGCAATAAGAAACTCATCGTCTTCGAGCTCAATAACTTCCAAAAACTTTGAGGAAAGAGCATTGATAGGACAGGCACATCCTTCTCCAAAATCGTAGATCTTCCCCATAGCTAAAAGCTTTATATTCTCTTTTTCAGACAAATAATCTCTGTCAAATTCAAGCTTGATATTGTCCTTAAGATATGTTAAAATATTATCAGTGTAAATATTGCCTTAGCTATCAGAAAGGGGTGAATTACACCAGAGGATAGAAAAAAACTGGTTTTTACTTGGAGAGTAAATTTCAGGAAGAAGTCGTCCACGAGAGTAGAATTCAAAGAGGTCAAATATTAAATTTTAGAAAGGAGGAACAAAATGAGAGTTAAAAGTTTCAGCTTAACTGAACCTTTGCCCGAATTAAAAGATGCTCAGGCAATTGCTGTAGTTAAACCTTGGATAGATGTGAATAATGTAGGAACTATGGTTTTAGAGGAGCTAACTAATTGCTTCGGAGCTAAGAGGTTAGGAGGATTGACTAAACCAGGAGATTTTTATGACTTCACTCGGTATCGTCCCACCTTGTACTTTGAAAAAGGCATCAGAAAAATGAGAATTCCTAACACTGAGATTTATTATGCTAAACAAAAGGAAGGTAATGATTTTCTGTTTTTCAAGCTTGCCGAACCTCACCTTCAAGGAGAAGAATATGTAGAGTCAATATTGGAGCTGCTGAGGAAATTCGAGGTAAAAAGATATTGCCTTTTTGGCAGTATGTATGCACCAGTTCCTCATACCCGACCTTTAACGGTTACTGGAGGAGCAACATCTAAAGAAGAGAAAGAGCTTTTGGAAAAGATGAAAGTCCAAGTTAGCGACTATGAAGGGCCAACTACTATTGTTTTTTTGGTTAACCAGCTGAGCTCATTAAAGTTAGGAATAGAGACTATGTTTTTTGTAGTATCTCTTCCCCAATACCTCCAATTAAAAAGAGATTTTGCAGGGAAAGTCCGACTTATGGAGATTCTTAACTTCCTCTACAATGTACCTGTAACTGATGAAGACAGAAAGAAAGCCAAACAGCAACTGGCTGAAATAGAGAAGATGGTAGAAGAAAAAGCGGGACTAAGGGATGTTGTAAATAAACTGGAGAATTTTTACGATGAGCAAGAAAAAAAGAGGGAAATCCCTTTACCTCCGGAGATAGAAAGGATGCTTGGAGAAATAGAGAAGAAAGGATTTTCTCAGAATTAAGAAGTTCTCGAAGTTTTGAAGAACAGAAGAACAGAGGTAAAAAACCACTAAAAGGAGGTTAAAATTATGGGAATTATTCTTCCAAAGCAGGCAGGAACAAAGGAAGGTAAGTTGCTTTTTCAGAAATCAGATAGAGTGGAGAATTTTGATAGAGGAACAGAAACAGTGAATTCCTTAAAGGAAACCTTGGAGCACTATGGGGGAGTTGGTCTAGCTGCCCCTCAAATTGGGATTTCAAAAAGGGTGTTTGTGGTGAACATCCGGCCTACCGAAGATTACCCTCAATTGCCTCAAATTGGATTTCGAACTTATCTAAATCCAGATATTTTAACTGCATCTTCAGAAACCAACAATGATATGGAAGGGTGTTTAAGTATATTTTACGCTACTTTGTATGGAGCAGTGAAAAGATCAAGTTATGTGAGGCTAAAATACTTAAATATCAAAGGAGAGGAACAAATAGAAGAAATTGATCATCCCTTTTGGGCCAGAGTAGTTTTACACGAAAATGACCATTTAAATGGAAAAATATTTTTGCAGCGAATGAAAAAAGAGGATTTTTCCAAATTATATTGGGATGAAACCTTAGATATTAGAAAGGAAGATCAGGGATTGATTGCTCATCAAAATAAAGTTAAAGAGGCTAAAAGATGAAAAATTATACAGAAGAGAGGTGTAAAGAGGTTTTAAAAAGAGTTGGTACCAAGGGAGGTGAGATTGTTTTGGATTTTGGATGTGGTTCGGGAAATTATACTATTCCAACAGCAAAGATAGTTGGATTTAAAGGAAAAGTCTATGGTTTGGATGAAGATGGATATAAATTAAAAGAGTTAGAAGAGAAGGCTAAAGCAGCTGGCCTTCAGAATATAGAACTAATAAAGACTTCTGGGGAGCTGGAGTTTGGGTTTGAAGAAAAAACCTTTGATATAGTTCTACTCTATGACATTTTTTGGTATTTCTCCTTGCAAAACCCTAAATTGCCGGAACTACTGAAAGAGGTCTATAGAATTTTAAAACCAGCTGGTTTAATTTCGGTTTATCCTGAACATATCGAAACAGAGAGACTTAAGCAAAAGATAGAGAAATCTGGTTTCCATCTTGAAAACAGATTTCAGGGAAAGATTGTCCATGAGGGTAGACCTGAGCAAGGGGAGATATTAAATTTTCGGAAGGAGAATTCTTATGAGTGAGCATTTTGTAATTATTGGCGGGGACGCAGCTGGAATGAGCGCTGCAAGTAAGGCCCGGCGAGAAAATCCTGATTTGGAAATAGAAGTATTAGAGAAAGGAGATTGGGCTTCTTACGGGGCTTGCGGTCTACCTTACTATCTGAAAGGAGATGTTGAAAGTTTGGAGGATTTAATAGCAATCCCTCCGGAGAAATTCATCAAAGAGAGAAATATTAATCTCAGGTTTAATCATGAAGTAACCAGGATTAGCCCCGAAGGTAACTATCTTACCGTGAGTGCTCCTGAGGGGAAAGTAAATTTTACCTTTGATAAACTTTTAATTAGTACTGGAGCTACTGCCTGTAAACCCGGAATCGATGGAATAAATTCAGAGGGTGTTTTTACTTTGCATGGCATGGAGGACGGCAAGAAAATTAAAGAATACCTCGAAGAGTTTTCTCCGAAATCAGCTGCAATTATCGGTGGAGGATATATGGGAATTGAAATGGTAGAAGCTCTTTCTACTCGAGGAGTTGAGGTCCATCTTGTTGAAATGCTGCCTCACGTGTTGAGTCCCTTTGATCCCGAAATTTCCAAGAGAGTAGAAGGTTATATAGAGAAATTTGCAGAACTTCATCTTGGCCAATCTGTTCAAAGAATAAAGATTCAGGATAAAGGGAAGCTATCAGTAAGAACAGTTGCTGATAACATTATTGCAGAAATGGTTCTTGTCGCTACTGGCGTCGTTCCTGAGGTTTCACTCGCTAAAGAGGCTGGGATTAACCTAGGTCCAACCGGAGCAATTGCCACTGATGAGTACGGCCGAACTAATTATTCTCATATATTTGCAGCAGGGGACTGTGCAGAAGTTAAAAATGTAGTTACTGGACAGCCTGATTATATTCCTCTAGCGCTGGCTGCAAACCGTCATGGACGGGCAATCGGACAAACTGTCGGAGGAAATCCAACTCGCCTGAGTTCGGTTGCGGGCACTGCTGCTTTAAAAGTTTTCGACCTTGAGGTAGCGAGGACAGGGATTGTAGATCCAGAACGGGCCCGAAAGAGTGGATTTAATCCAGTAAAGTCGACTATCGAAACTTTCTCCAGAGCTTATTATTACCCGGGGTCCAAGCCTATAAAGGTTAGTCTTATTGCAGACCGCGATAGCAAACGCCTTCTCGGAGCTAGCATGGTCGGAGAAGAAGGAGTTTCAAAACGAATAGATATAATAGCTGCTGCACTTCACGGCTCATTTTCAGTCGAGCAGTTAGAAAATCTTGATCTCTCCTACGCGCCACCCTTCGGGCCGGTGTGGGATCCTGTTCTCACAGCTGCAAAAGTTCTGAACGGAAAACTAACCTGATTAGAAGGAGGCTGATTTTGGCCTTCTTTACTTTCTGGAAAATAACAGTTAATCTGCTAAATGGGAGCGGTTTGATTCATCAGACCGCTCTTTAATTAAGAATTGATAAATTATATTAAACTTGCTTACGTTACAAATAGCGATAAACTAATTAAGAGAACTTTAAAAAGAGGCTAAAAATGAATATAGAGTCAAAGAATCAAAAAACCAAATATTAAATTTTAGAAAGAAGGTAAAAAATGTGGCCTTACTGGAAAGAGTTTTGATTTTGGATACAGATGCCCATGCTGGAAATGGAACTTGTAAGGCTTTTTATTCTGACTCGAGAGTTTTGTTTATCGACACTCACCAAAGAGGTATTTATCCATTAACAGGTTCGGTTGATGAAATCGGCGAAGGAGAAGGAAAAGGATTTACTGTCAATCTTCCTTTGGGAGCCGGAACAGAGGACAAGGCATATGAACTGATTTTTGATGAAATAATCTTTCCTTTGGCTAGGAGGCTGGTGAAAAACCCCCTGATTTCTATTATATTTTCACCTGAATTTTGTTCTTTCTCAAGATAGATACTTTACAAAAATCCTTATCTGTGGTATAATGGAGGTAATTTTAGAGTCAAAAAAATACTCATGATAAGGAGATAACATGTTAGGAAAAGAAGATAAGCAGACCTCCTTTTTCGATACAGGGTTCACTTGCTCCAAATTAATAGATGAAGAGAGCTTCTATGCTAAAATGCACGATTGTGCTGATAAAATAATAACCGATGATGACTTTGCAGATATATACTGTCTGGATAATGGAAGACCTTCTGTACCCCCAGCAAGACTTACCAAAATTCTTATTCTGCAAAATTATGAGAATCTTTCCGATAGAAAAGCTCTTGAGATGCTGCGTTTGAACATAGCATGGAAGTATGCCTTAGGTGTTCCCATAAACTATGAGGGCTTTGACCGTTCCCTTCTGGTTTACTTTCGAGCCCGTCTTCTCATAAACAATAAAGAGAAAATGATCTTTAAAAAGAGTCTCGAGCTTGCAAGAGAATCAGGTCTCCTGAAAGAAGAAATAGATCAAGTAATAGACTCTACTCCTATGCTGGGGGCAGGAGCAGTAAAGGATACCTACGAGCTTTTGCGAGATGGCATACGTAAGATTCTTTCCCTTATGGATAAGAAGAAAAAATCCAAGATAAATCTTTCTTTAAAAGCTTACGGCAAAAATGATCCCAAGCCAAAAATCGACTGGCAAGATAAAACTGAACGCCAAGAGCTACTTTCCTTACTTGTTTCTGATGTAAAAGAAGTTTTATCTCATGTTGATGTTAATAAAGAAAATGTAGATAATCAGCTCAAAGATGCTGCTAATCTTTTAGCCAAGATAGTTTCCCAGGATATAGAAGAGGATAAGGAAAATAAACCTAAAATAAAAAAGGGAGTTGCCAAAGACCGTATTATTTCCATTACTGATCCTGAAATGCGTCATGGCAGAAAATCAAGATCTGGCAAGTTCAATGGATACAAAACCCATATTACAAAAGATGTAGATTCGGGTATTATCACTAACGTAGATGTATCTTTAGGAAACTGTCCTGATGGAGATATGGCAGAGCCATTAATCGATGAGGCTGAAGAGGAATTTGGAGTAACAACAAGCTCTCTATGTGGAGATGGTGCCTATGGTTCAGGGAAGATGCGAAAGAAAATGGATGGTAAAGAGGTTGAGCTTATCAGCAAAGCTCCCCCACTAAAAGATACAGGTAAACTGAACAAAGAGGAATTTAATATAGAGGTTAAAGAAGAGAAGGTAGTGTGTCCAGAAGGAAAGGTTACCACCAAATGCTCCAAGAGCAAAAACTCTGAAGGAGAGACTAATAAAACATTTGTATTTCCTAAAGAAGTTTGCACTGCATGTCCCAGAAAAAGTGAGTGTACCAATGCCAAGAATACTGGAAGAACTGTCAGTGTAGGCCCTTATGAAGAGTATCTGCAAAAAGCGAGAGAGATACAGAAAACTGAAGAATTCAAAGAGATTTATAATAAGATACGTCCACCCGTAGAGAGAAAGATAGCTGAGCTTATCTTTCATGGTCTTCGTAAAACAAGGTATATAGGAAAAAGAAAATCTCGTCTTCAGACCTTATTCACCGCTGCTGCGGTAAACCTTAAGAGAATTTTCAAAGAGCAACAAGAAAAGAAGATAAACTTTGATATACAGGAAGCTATTCCGGCACTCACATAGATAAACATACACCTTAGCTCCTGATTTTTAGAAATAAGGAGGTAAATTCCCTCATTATCAAGATGAATTTT